>JAWKPF010000023.1 GCA_041390825.1 Thermomicrobiales bacterium | reverse complement strand
TTGTTCACCATGGAGAGCATATCCTGCTCCGACAGAATTGGCACGCCCAGCTCTTTCGCTTTATCCGCCTTGCTGCCTGCTTCTTCACCGGCAACGACGAAGCTGGTTTTCTTCGAAACCGATCCCGCGACCGACGCGCCGAGGCTTCTGAGCAGCTCTTCGGCTTCTGCGCGGGTCATGTGCTCCAGCCGTCCAGTCAGGACGAAGGTCTTTCCTGCGAGCGGACCTGGCTCCTCCGATATCGGCTCGCCGTCCGACATGTTCACCCCCGCCCGCGCGAGCTTTTCGATCACATGCTGGTTGCTCGGGTCGGAAAAGAAATCGACCACACTCTGGGCCACGATGCTGCCCATGCCAGGCACCTCGAGGACCTCTTCGAGCGTTGCTGCCTGCAGGTTCGGGATCGAACGGAAGCGCTTGGCCAGCATCGAGGCATTGCGTTCACCGACATGGGGAATCCCCAACCCGGCAAGGAGCCGGGCGATCGGGCGAACTTTCGAAGCGTCTACTGACGATTTCAGGTTTTCGGCGCTTTTCTCTCCCAGGCCTTCCAGAGCGGCGACCTGCTCCCAATCCAGCGAATAGATGTCTCCAAAGTCGTGAATCCAGCCGAGATCGACGAACCGATCGGCCAGTTTGTCTCCGAGTCCGACAATGTCCATGGCGCCTCGCGAGACGAAATGGTGCAGCCCCTCGCGGATGCGGGCCGGGCACGCGGAGTTGGTGCAATAGCGCATGGCAACCCCTTCGTCTCGTTTGGTCGGCGTGCCGCAAACCGGGCATCGCTCGGGCATCTGGAACGGGACCTCGGCTCCCGTTCGCTTTTCGATGATGACCTTGACGATTTGCGGAATGACGTCGCCTGCTCGTTGCACCACGACGGTGTCGCCGATACGAATGTCCTTGCGCGCGATCTCATCTTCGTTGTGCAGGGTCGCCCGCTTGACCGTCACCCCACCGATGTTGACCGGCGCAAGAAACGCGGTCGGGTTGAGCGTGCCAGTCCGGCCCACCGTGACGACGATGTCTTCCACGACCGTGGTCTTTTGAATTGCAGGGAACTTGTAGGCGGTCGCCCACCGCGGTTCGCGCGAAATGATGCCGATCTCGTCTTGAAGATGGACAGAATCGATCTTGGTGACGACGCCATCGATTTCAAAATCGAGCTCGTCACGCCGGCCGAGCCACCATTCACACCGCTCCCATACCCCGTCGATCGCGTCGTGCGCGTCGTGCGTCATGGGATCCGGCGCGGTTTCGAATCCGTATTGAACGAGCATCTGAAGCGTGTCGAAATGGCTATCCGGCCTCGGGAAGCCCTCCAGATAACCGATGTCCCAGGTATAGAAGCTCAGCGGACGCTCACGCGTCTTCTTCGGGTCGATCTGCCGAAGGCTCCCGGCAGACGAATTGCGTGGGTTCATGAATGGTTCGCCACCTGCTTCGAGAATGCGAGCGTTGAGCGCCTCGAAGTCGGACTTCTTCATGTAGACCTCGCCGCGCACCTCGATTCGGGACGGCACCGGATAGTCTTTGGCGGTTCGCAACTGCTTGGGAATCGTCTTTATCGTGCGCAAATTGGCTGTGACGTTCTCGCCAACGAACCCGTCCCCTCGTGTGGCGCCGACCTCCAGCACTCCATCGACATAGGTGAGCGCGACCGCCAAGCCGTCGATCTTCGGTTCGGTGACAAGCCGCATCTGCTCACGCCCCGCGGCTCGCTGCGCCCGCCCGAACCAGGCGTCGAGACTTGCGCGGTCGAAAACATTGCTGAGTGACAGCATAGGAACCGGGTGCACGACCTTGGCAAATGCCGTTTGCGCAGGGGCGCCGACACGCTGACTGGGTGAATCGGGCGTGACGAGTTCTGGATAGGCGTCCTCGAGCGCCCGCAACTCTCGCATGGCCTCGTCATATTCGGCGTCGGATACAGTGGGCTGATCGAGGACGTAGTACTGATAGTTCCACCGATCGAGACTGGTTCTGAGGGATTCGAGCCGCGCGCGAACGTCCTGTTCGGTCATTTAGGAGTTCCTCTGGACACCGTCCTGGTGGAAAGTGGTGGTGTATAGTGAACGTACGATTCGAACAGACATTCTAGCATGGCACTGTCCCCCGAGAGCCCGCAAGACATGCGATGAGACCCCGCCGAGATCCCCGACAACGTCCGGTCCCAAACGTCGATCTGCAGGGCGAATCGATGGATGCTCGGTTGTTTCTGTCGCAGCGCGCGCGCGACTTTGTCAATCTCTCCGGTGGCGCCGTCCACGAAGATCTGCTCATCGGACATATCTTCGGTTCCACGCGTTCTCCCGATCTCTGGCGACCGCTCTTCTACGCGGTCATGCGTGAAACGCCCGAACTCAGGGTTCGTGGCGACCGCGAATGGGTGTTGGCGACGGGAGCGCCCGAAATCGATATCGCGTTGCCCGACTTCGTGGCGCTCGATGTCGAAACGACCGGGTTGCGCCCCGCGTCTCACCGGGTCATCGAAATCGGGATGATTCGCTATTCGGCGGGAGAGCCGATCGAACGGTATCAGGCGCTCTTCGATCCGGAGCGCAAGCTTCCCGCCTACATAACGAAGTTGACGGGAATTCGTGATGCTGACCTGCGAGGACAGGATCGGTTTGGTGATCACGCGCTCGAGATCGTGGAGTTCGTGGGTGATGCGCTGATCGTCGGCCACAATGTCGGTTTCGATATCGGATTCGTCAATGCCGAGCTACGCCACGCGGGGCAGATGCCGCTGGTCAACGATCGGGTCGACACCATGGCGCTGGCCATGCGGTATCTCCCCGAGCTGCGGCGTGCCAGTTTGGACAAGGTCGCGTCCGCGCTCGGATTGGCGCCACGACGGCTGCATCGCGCTGAGGGAGACGCCGACCTGGCAGCGCGTGTGGCGCTCATGCTGTTTCGAATCGCCGCGGAGCATGGCGACGGGTCGCTCGATCAGCTCAAGGCATCGTCCCGCTTGCCCGAGGTGAAGCCGCGCGATGGTATCGGCCGCGGGCGCGCCTTGCTGGATGCCGACTACCTGAAGTCGCTTCCGTCGAAACCTGGTTGCTACCTGATGCTCGACGCCAATCGGCGTGTGATCTATGTCGGGAAAGCGAAGAATTTGCGTGATCGCGTCTCATCGTACTACTCGCAGCCGCTGGGTTACACCCGAAAGATGGATGGCTTGCTCGAATCGATCTCGACCATCGAGGTGAGCGTTGTAGGAAGTGAACTGGAAGCGCTCTTGCTGGAATCTCAGCTCATCAAGCGCTACCAGCCGAAGTACAACAAGATCATGCGCTCGCACGAGCAGTACCCATTTATCAAGATCGATTTCGCGTCCCCCTGGCCGCGCATCATGCTGGCGCCAGAGTGGAAGAATGACGGGGCGCGCTATTTCGGACCCTATCGCAATCGCGCGGCCGCGCGTCAGGTCGTCGATCTCCTCAACAAGCACTTCCAGCTGCGCACCTGCACCAGAAACTTCAAGTCAGCGCGAAGCTACGGGTCTCCGTGTTTGAAGCTCGACCTCAAGCAATGCCTGGGGCCATGCGTTGGAAAGGCAGATCGGGAGCTCTATGTCCAGCGCATCCGCGAGTGCGTCGCGTTCCTGGAAGGAGACGACGCACCCCTTCTCCAGCGCATCTGGCAGCAGCTCGAAGCGGCCGCAGCACAGGGAGACTTCGAGCAGGCAAGACGGTTCCGGCGTGATATTCAGACGTTGCAATCGATTTCCGGTGTGCATCGCGCCATTCAGGAGATGGAGCGGCGACCGACCCTGTTGCTTGCCCTGCCAACCCCGGATCCGGACCGGCTGGACATCTGCCTGATCGTCAGTGGCCGAATTTGGAGCAGGACAGGAATCGGCCGGCGAGAAGCAGTCGATCGAATCCGGGATCGGCTCGCAATCTCCTTTGGTCGTTGGGAGGCCTCCAGCGGGTACTTGCTCGACGCGGCTCTGCTCGACGAGACGTTCATTCTCGATCGCTGGCTCAACAAGCACTGGGGGCATCCCGCCATGCTCTGGCTCGGGGAACGTTCACTCCCCGGCGTGGCTGAGTTGACCGAATGGATCGACCGTGCGTTCGAGACAGATTTCGAGCGCTGGGCCCCACCTGCGGCGGAGGAGGACATCGATCCCGAAGCCGAGACCAAGCTTACCTGGGCACCAGAGACACATGATGGTTGGTTGCCGCCGAATATGATCGAGGGCGAGATCCAGGGCTACTTCGGATAGTCTCAGGGCGATGAGTTGCCGACCTGGCCGCATCGGTTGGCTATACTCGGGGACGGCCCCGCGCGCACGGCGCGCTCGATGTGTTCTGGAGTCTTCATGTCCGTCTTGTCCGACGTTGCCGCTGAGATTCGAGTTTGCACGCGCTGCGAGCTGTCGCTCAGCCGTACCCACGCCGTACCCGGTTCTGGACCTGAAGACGCCGAGGTCTTTTTCATCGGGGAAGGACCCGGATATCACGAAGATCAGCAAGGGCTCCCGTTCGTGGGTGCTTCCGGGAAGTTCCTGACGGAACTGATCCAACGCGCAGGTATGCGGCGCGAAGAAGTATTCATCACCAACGTGGTCAAGTGCCGTCCGCCCGGAAACCGCGATCCGCTGCCGGATGAAATGGAGGCGTGTTCGTTGTATCTGGATCGACAGATCGACGCAATCGACCCGCTCGTGATCGTGACACTGGGTCGTTTCTCGATGTCGCGTTTCTTTCCCAACGAGCGGATTTCCCGGATTCATGGACAGCCGCGCAAGATCGGTCGCCGCGTGGTCGTGCCGATGTACCATCCTGCCGCGGCATTGCATCAGGGTTCGTTGCGCGGAGCGATCGAGGAGGACTTCGATCAGCTTGGCAAGATCATCAACAAGGCGCGTGCCGAACGCGAACTGGACGAACGTCCAGGACCGGGAGATACGCCCGCGCACGAACAGATGAAGCTTTTCTGATGTTCGCAATCAGCCATTGGAAACCCGCGTCTGCCCTGGCGCGGGTTCTTTCTTGCCCGAGAGGAGAACGTGGTCGTGAGTGATGCCGTCAGGCTGATTTTTCTCGGCGGACAGGCCGAGATCGGACGAAACATGTTCGTGCTCGAGCACGACAACGACATGATCATTGTCGATTGCGGGGTGGGGTTTCCGGCTATCGAGCACTACGGCATCGATCTCGTACTGCCCAACTTCGACTATGTGAAGGAGCACGCGGGGAAACTGCGAGGCATCTTTATCACCCATGGACATGAAGATCACATTGGCGCGCTGACATATCTGCTGAAAGAGGTCAATGCGCCGGTGTATGCGACCCGGTTCACGTGCGGCTTGATCGGCGAGAAGTTGAAGGAGGCCGGCTTGACCAAGGAGGTCGAGCTGATCGAATTCGACGCTGATGGAGATGAGGTGCTCGAGGGAGGCGTCTTCCGGCTCGAACCCTTTCGGGTCACGCATAGCATCCCCGATTGCGTTGGGTTTGGGATCACCACCCCAGCCGGGATGATCGTGCATAGCGGCGACTACAAGCTGGACCCAACGCCGCCAGACGGGAAGGTGACCAATCTCGACAAAGTGCGGTCGTTCGCGGAACGTGGCGTGTTGCTGTTCATTTCGGACACCACGCACATCGAGTTCGACCCCTGGGTACCGTCCGAGCGTACCGTGGGAGAGGCATTTCAGCGGATTTTCGATGGCGCGAATGGGCGGATCTTTGTCGCCACGTTCTCTTCGCACGTTGCCCGTATGCAGGAAGCGGTGGACGCGGCAATTGCGCGGGGACGCAAGGTGGCCTTCGTTGGACGTGGGATGCAGACCGTTTCTCGGGTGGCGCGGGAGCTCGATCTGCTGCGAATCGACGATGAGCAGATGTTCGACGCGCGCGATGCGATCCACTACCAGGATGACAAGCTTTGCTTCATTGTGACGGGCAGCCAGGGGGAGATTGGCTCGGCGTTGAACCGCATGGCGCTGGGCGAGCATCGGGATGTCAAGATCGAACCGGGTGACACTGTAGTGGTGTCCGCGCACCCGATTCCGGGCAACGAAGTGGCCGTGTACACCATGATCAACGAGCTCTTCCGGCTCGGGGCCGATGTGGCGTACAGCGCGAGGGAGACCGTGCACGTTTCCGGGCATGGCAGCCGGTCGGAGATTCGCGAGCTCATGCGGACGACTAAGGCGAAGTTCCTGTTGCCATTCCATGGAGAGGAACGGATGCTCGTCATCTTCGAGGAGATGGCGGCGGCCGAGGGATACGATCCGGCCGCAATCACGATCTCGCAGGTGGGCGATGTGATCGAGATCACAGCCGATGGGGTGAAGATCGTCGACACGATTCCCTGTGAACCGGTATTCGTCGATGGTTCCATTGTGGGCGAGATCGATGAGGTGGTGTTGCGCGACCGGCAGACGCTCTCAGGCGACGGGATGGTGACGATCTTGGCGACGGTCGATGGCGACTCGGGCGAGCTCATTGCCGGCCCAGAAGTGATCAGCCGCGGATTTGTCTACGCGCAGAACTCGCCGGAGTTGATCGAGCAGGTTCGCGAGCGGTCGTTACTGATCTTGCGCGAGTTTGCGGGCAACAGTTCGCAAGATGTGGCCGGGCTCTCCCGGAACATCCGGAACAATATTTCGGCCTATCTGCAGAAGCAGACCGGTTTGCGGCCGATGGTGCTTCCGGTCGTGCTGGAGGCGGAGTAGGGCGCTGGCTCTGAGCCGCGAACAAGGTTTGCGGTGGAGTTGGCCGGGGTGCCTTGGGGGAATGAGAAGACCCCAGTTGGCGCCGCATAGCGCTGGCTCTCGACTCGATCGGAACGATGGAACAGCGGTGGGATCGACCATGACGCTCGGCCGAGCCGGGATCCAGCACCGAGTGTGGATGACGGGTAACCAGCCCGGGCACGATCCGTTGCTGCCCAGGCCCGCGCTCGTTGCCAAACGTGCCGCTTATTCATGATACTAGAACATATGTTCTTGTTTGTCAAGTGGCGTTTCGGGGTTGCGATGGAGAGATTCTTCCCTGCGGTCAGAATGACAGGGGGGTGGGGTATTGGGGATGCGACGGAGAGATTCTTCCCTGCGGTCAGAATGACAGGGGATGGGCCGGCGTTTCGGGGTTGTGAATTGGGGATGGCGGAGAGATTCTTTTTCCTGCGGTCAGAATGACAGGGGTGGGACGGGGATTTGGGGATGCGACGGAGAGATTCTTCCCTGCGGTCAGAATGACAGGGGTGGGACGGGGATTTGGCGGATGGACGGCGGAGAGATTCTTCCCTGCGGTCAGAATGACAGGGGGCTATCGGTAGTCGTGGGAGGCGGGTTCGAGTTTTCGGGGTGGGGTGGCAGGGGTATCGAAGATATCCTCCATGGAGTCGGGTTTGGGGGCGTGGAAGCTGGTGCGGGCGCCTTCGAGGGCGTGGATTTCCTGAGCGATGATGTTGATGACGCCCTGGGTTTTCTGGAGCTTGCCTTTGATGATGAGAAAGGGCTCACTGCGCACGAGGGTGCGTTCCTGCAGATAGAGATCGAGATGGACGATGGCATTGATGAGTCCGACCTCGTCTTCCAGCAGGAGAAACGTGATGCCTTTGGCGGTGCCAGGTCGTTGGCGGCAAACGACCAGGCCAGCCAATTCAACGGTAATGCCATGCGGCAGCGATTCCAACTGTTTCGATGTAACCAGATGGTTTGGGAGACGGGCGCGCAATAACCCGAGCGGATGGTAGCGGGGAGACATTCCGATGATGGCGTAATCGGCGGCCATCTGCTCCCAGGGACCCATGGGGCGCAGCTCGACCCGGTCTTGCTCGACGGGGAGGGGAAGGGAAAGCTGGCGTCCAGGATCGGCTTTCTTCGCCATGCCGACGTTGCGGGAGGGAATGAAGAGCCCGACCATCCAGAGGGCTTCCCGGCGGCCAATGCCGAAGCGGTCGAACGCGCCGACCATGATGAGGTTCTCGATCGCTTCGGTTGCCAGCGGCACGCGGCGGATGAAATCGGCCAGCGATCGATAGGGACCATTGGCGATGCGTTCCAACACGACGTTGCGGGCGGTTTCCTCGCCCATACCCTGCACATAGCCAATGCCAATGCGAATCTTGCCGTTTTCGACGGTGCAGCGGAGGGAGCTGAGCTCGATATCGGGACCGAGCACCCGCTGGCCATGGCGTTTGGCGTCGTTGATCAACACGTGGTTGGGATAAAAGCCCATCGGTTGATTGTTGATGAGCGCGCAGAGGAACTCGGCCGGGTAGTAGTACTTCAACCAGCATGATTGATAGGCAAGCACCGCGAAGGCGACCGCGTGCGCCTTCGGGAACCCGTAGCTGGCGAAGCCCTGGAGTTTGCGGAAGACGGTGCGCGCAATCTCGACCGGGACACCGCGCGCTTTGGCTCCATCGCGGAACTCATCCCACATCTTCAGCATAGCCTCGGCCGAACGTTTGCGGGTCATGGCGCGGCGGAGGGAATCGGCCTGTCCAGCGGAAAAGCCAGAGAGCGCCATGGCGACCTGGACCACCTGTTCCTGATAGAGGATGACGCCGTGGGTTTCCTGGAGCACGGGGATCAGATCGGCGTGGTCGTAATGCGGCTCGATGGGAAGGAAGCTGGTGCGTTCCCGTTGGCGGTGCTCGACATAGGGTTTGACGGCGCCGCCGATGATGGGACCCGGACGCACGATGGCGACTTGCACGACAAGATCCTCCAGTTTCTTCGGACGCGTTCTTGGAAGCATCTGGATCTGGGCGCGACTCTCGATCTGGAAGACGCCGATGGTGTCGCCTTCGTTGATCATTTCGTAGATGGCGGGGTCTTCGAAGTCGATCCGGCTGAGATCGACCGGCGGCTTTCCTTCCTTGGCAATGAGCTCCAGGCATTCCTCGACGAGGGAAAGCATGCCGAGGGCGAGGAAGTCGATTTTCACCACGCGGGCGTCTTCGCAGGAGTCCTTGTCCCATTGGGCCAGGAATCGGCCTTCCATGGCCGCGGGTTGCACGGGCATCAGGCGGCTGATGGGTGAAGAGGAGATGACCATACCGCCGACATGTTGGGTGACATGGCGAGGGAATCCGCTGAGTTGTTCGGACAACTCGATGAGGTAGCACCAGGGCGGGGCGTGCTTGCGATTGGCGTAGCCGGGAATGCGATCGAGCTCGCCAGCCAGCTCCTTGGCGGATCGGGGCTCGCTCAGCTTGGCGATCTTGTCGAGTTCCGGCAGCGGCAACCCAAGCGCTTTGCCAACATCGCGCACGGCGCTGCGCAGCTTGTAGGTGGAGAAAGCGCAGACGAGGGCGGCGTTTTCGTGCCCGAATGTTTCATAAACGCGCTCGATCAGGCGCTCGCGAATCTCGCGGGGAAAGTCGAGATCGATATCCGGGATCGAGTTGAGCTCCTCGTTCAGGAAGCGGCCGAAGAAGAGATTGTGCGCGATCGGATCGACATGCGAGAGGCCGATCAGGTAGCAGACGATGGAACTGACGGATGAGCCGCGGCCGCGGCCGGGCGGGAGATTGGCGATGGTGCGTGGGCTTTTTCTGCCGCGTACTTCCAGGGCGATTTCGGCGGCCAGGATGAGCAGGTCGCGATAGAGCAGGAAGAAACCCGCCAGCTTGTGCTTGGCGATGACATGCAGCTCCTCCTCGACCCGGCGGATCGCCTCGGTTTTGTCGCCCGGATAGCGCAGATAGAGCTCGTCGTAACAGACCTTGCGCAGATGGGTGTCCGGATCGGAGCCATCGTCGGGGTGGTAGTCCGGGAAGACATAGGCGAGATCGTTGGCAAGATCGAATGCGCGGCAACGATCGGCGATGCGGATGGTCGTTGCGATCGCCTCGGGCCACGGGTGAAAGAGTTGGGCCATCTCTTCGGCAGAACGAAGATAGAACTCGCCGTTGGGGCGGCGGAGCTGATGGGAGTTATCGAGGGTGGTGCGATGGTGAATGGCAACCAATACGTCTTGCAGACGGTGACGGTCGGGGAGGTGGTAGTGGACGTTGCCGGTGGCGACGTAGGGCAGACCGAGTTCGTCCGCGAGCCGGATGAGCGTGCGGATGCGCTGGACATCGCCATGAACCTTGTTGTGCTGCAGCTCGACGAACACCTGGTCGCGGCCGAGCCAATCGACGTACTGCTGCAATAGCGCACGGGCAGCGGTGAGATCGCCGGCATCGACCAGTTGGGAGAGCTTGCCGAGGCGGCAGCCGGTGAGCAGGATGATTCCTTCGCCATAGGTTGCCAGCAGCTCCGGATCGAGACGGGGGAGGCGTTCCTCCGCGCGGTAATGGGGATAGGGTTTGCCGATACCGCGCAAGGAGAGATCGAGTCCGCCCTCTTCCTCGTCAGCAGAGAATGTGAGGCGTTGGATGGGCGCGCCCGGGGGGAGGCGGTGGGCTTCGGTGATAAGTTGGCAGAGATTGGCGTAGCCGGTGTAGTTCTCGGCCAGCAGGGTGAGATGGGTTTCGTCGGTGAGCGTCATTTCCGCGCCGGTGATGGGGAAGATTCCGGCAGCGTCGGCGGCTTTGGCGAATTCCATGGCGCCGTAGACACCGTCGTGATCGGTGACTGCCAGGGCGCGATAGCCCAGCTCTTTGGCGCGCGCGATCATCTCCTCAGGGAGGGAGGCTCCATCGAGAAAGGAGAAGGCAGTATGCAAATGGAGTTCGACGTAGTCGGGTTTCATGGCTCCGAGGTGATGTGGGCCTCATCCATCCCTCCGGCGCCCTGCCTTCTCCCAGGATTGGAGAAGGCAGGGGGAGACGATGGGGCGGAGAGGGGTGCGAGCGAACGTTGACCCCATCGAGTGGGATCCCCCGCGAATGATTGGGATGGATAGGGTTGTTTCGGTGCTCCTCTTGTGGTTGGGTCGAGTACCGGTTGGTTGGCTTGGGCGCGGTTGGTTATCGACCTGCGGTCGATCGCAGGGCGCAGAGGCCCTGCGGTTACGGAATGGATGGGCAGCCACGGAGGGCTGCGGCTACGGAATGGGTGGGGCAGCCACGGAGGGCTGCGGCTACGGAATGGATGGGCAGCCACGGAGGGCTGCGGCTACGGAATGGATGGCAGCCACGGATGGGGGCGGTTGCTAGTACGACTGCTCGAACCAGCGGCGCGATTCGCCGTCGAGGAAGATGGTGCGGATGGCGCCATGCGGTAGGCAGACACGGAAGTAGTGCCGTTGCAGGCGGTCGCGCCACCATTCGTCGTCGATCGACCATTCCTCCTCGATGGCCGTAATTTCGACACGTTCGCCCCGCTTGTCGGTGAGCGCGACCGGCCGGCCATGGACGGTTTCCACGGTGACCGCGCGGGGCGGATTCAGGGGTCGTACTCGATGAGGGCGTATCTCCGTTCCGGGATTCTTGACCATGGTTCGATCTCCACAACACGATAGAGCGGGGAATCGCCATACCGTTGCTTGAGCTGACAGATGGCCTGGCCGATCGGCGCGATCTGTTTGGGTTTGAGAAAGGGCAGCAATTGCTGGCGGGTGGTTTCGGAAACCAGTCCGATGAGATGCAGCACGATGCGCTCGGCGGCGCCTTGCAGCTCCAGATCCTGAAGTCGATGGGCGACGATCTCCATGATGCGCTCGGCTCCGGCGGGATCGCGAAAGGTGAGCGATTTTTCCCAGGAGCGGTTCTCCTCGATCAGAACATGCAACTGGGCCTGGCGCACATTGCGGTGCTGGAGCTCCGGACGCCTGAAGGCGCGCTGCACGAGCTGGCGGATGCCGAGCAGGAGCATGTCGCGGCTCGTAGACGGAGCAGGCAAGGTGATGGCCTCGATAACGGTTTCGGGACGTTCGAGTGGCACGACGGTGAGATCGTCCCGACCGCTGGCGAGCTCCCAGGCACGACGACCGTCTTTGCCGAAGCGGGCCTGCATGGCGGTCATGGGAAGCGCGGCGATCTCGCCCATGGAGCGCAACCCCAGCCGTTCCAGGCGGGCGATGGTCTTTGGATCGACGGGAAGCCAGCTCGTGGGCAGGTCGGCCAGGAAGGCGGTGACGACATCGGGCGCGATCAGCAGCGTATTGCCCGGATGCGATTTGCGGGCGGCGCAAAGAGCGGTGAACTTGCCTGGAGCGATACCGGCCCGTGGACGGAGCACCGGCGGAATGAGCTGGAGAAGACGCACCGCGCCGGCTTCGGGCGAGGCATCGTGCCGGTGAAGACCGTGAAGGTCGACATAACAGCATCCGGGCGGTCCGGCTTCGATAGACGGGCTAAAGGTTTCCAGGGAGCGCAGGATATCGTCGAAAACGGTGGATTCGCGCACCGGATTCGGTTCGATGAAGATGGCATCTGGGCAGAGGGCGGTGACTTCCCGCAGGAGCATGCCGGGGCGCACGCCCTGGAGGGCGGCTTCCGGAGTGCAGTCGGTAACCACGGTGCGGCTATTGGGCGGAGAGGTGAGCACCAGTGGCAGACCATCGAGCTCTGGTTGGTCGAGCAGCGAGATGCGCAGCGCGAAATGAGGGACGATGAGCGCGGCAACTGGCACAGGAGATCTCCCAAATGCACGTCGAGACACCGAACGAAGGTGCGGGCCTCGTCGTCTGAAACGCGGGTCGGAAGATTGATTTGCCGGGAGTATAGAACATATGTTCTGTATCGGCAAGTAAGCTGTCCGGTCATTGTGGGCGAGGAGACGGCCAATGTACGGACAGGTGGGCACGGGTCCGGAGGCCGGAGGCCGGAGTTTGGAGGCCGGCGCCGGAGTTTGGAGGCCGGAGCGATCGAAGAAGCATGGTGCGCTTTGAACGCGTGACGCTTGCTCAGACTCCGCGGAGAGCGATGGAGGGAACAACGAAGAGAATTGGGAAGGTGGAGAACATGGGGGGAAAGAAGCCGGGACGGGTAACTGCCAGGATCGAGCGACTACAGTTGCTCATCTGTGGCGTCCGTACACCTTTCGGGTGACAGAAAGTCATGGTATAGTCTTCGGATAGAGTGTACGTACACTGGATTCGGTGCGCTGGCGATCCTGTTCGTCCCGCGTCAGGACCAGGACAGGCGATTCCTCATGGCTTCCACTTCACGCGCTCGAACCCAGACCCGCGCTGCCGCGACGGCCCGCAGACGGCCACCGGCCCACACCGAACCAAGCATGCGCGACAAAGCGCGCGCGCGATGGGACGCGCGGTTCGGCGGTCAGTTCCTTTCAGACGATACGCGCCGTCAAATCATGGGCGCGGCGCCAATCGCGCTCGGGTTGATCTTCGCCTGGATTCTCATGAGCCATGGGCGCGACGGCCGGCTGACCGGCTGGACCTACGAAGCGCTCCGTGGTCTGGCGGGCGACGGCACATTTCTGATTCCGCTCTTCCTCATCATGGCCGGCATCAAGGCGGTGCTCGACGAACGGCATCCGTTGCCCACCGGTGGACAACTCGCCGGGGGAGCGCTCCTGGGTGGATCGCTGCTCGCATTGCTGGCGTTTGCCGGTGAGACCAAGCGCAGCGGGGGCGGAATCATTGGGGACAACCTGGCGCTTCTGCTGAATCACTACCTGCCAGAGCCTGCCTGCGCAGCAGTCCTGCTGCTCGCGGGTGGGATCGGTGTGTTTCTCCTGACGCGGACTGATCCACGGCAGTTCTATCGTGACCTGCACGGGATCTGGCGGCGGATCCGGCCGGCATCCGAGCCTGTCGACACGTCGAACCGTGTTACACAAACGGCTGCCTTTATCCCGGTGGCACGCCCGGCCAAGCCGCCAGTCGAGAGCAAACCGTTCGACAGCAAACCACTGGAGCAGGCTGTGCTGCCGCCGCCAATGCCGCCAGTGATCAATCTGCCCAAGGCGACCGAAAAGGCGGACAAGACCGAGATCAAGAAAGCGAAAGCTCCGATCGTCAATCACTCCAATCTGCCGCTTCCCGATCTGAGCCAGCTCAAGTACTACGAAGGTCACGAAGTCAACACAACCGAACTGGGGGACAAGGCGACTCTCATCGAGGAGACGCTGGCGAGCTTCAAAGTCGACGCCCATGTGCGCGAGATCAATCCCGGACCGGCTGTGACGCAATACACGCTGGAGCCGGGAACTGGCGTGAAAGTGCGCCGCATCACCGAGTTGCAGAACGACCTGGCATTGGCTTTGGCCGCGCCGAGCATCCGCATCGAGGCGCCAGTGCCGGGAATGGCGCGGGTAGGGATCGAGATTCCAAATGCGCAAGTCACCACGGTCGGCCTGCGGGAAACGATCGAATCGAGCCAGTTCGCCAAGTCGAAGGCGAAGCTGCCGGTGCCGCTCGGGCGCGATGTGAACGGGCGGTACGTGGTCGGCGATCTGACCAAGATGCCTCATCTCCTGATCGCCGGGGCGACTGGTTCGGGCAAGAGTGTCTGCCTGAACGAGATCATTTCCACGTTCCTGCTAACGAAGTCGCCCGATGAGGTCAAGCTGCTGATGTTCGACCCGAAGATGGTCGAACTGACCGGATACAACGGCGTGCCGCATCTGCAGTGTCCGGTCGTCACCGAGATGGACAAGGTGGTTGGCGCGTTGCGGTTGGTCGTCAACGAGATGCAGCGCCGCTACGACGTCTTCTCGAAGGCAGGCGTGCGCAATCTCGATGGCTACCGCATGAAGATGGCGGATGAGCCGAACGCGGAGCGCGTGCCGTATCTGGTCGTGATTCTGGACGAACTGGCCGACCTGATGCTGACCTCGCCGATGGACGTGGAGGGATTGATCCAGCGGCTGACGCAGATGGGCCGCGCGGCGGGGATACATCTGATCCTGGCGACGCAGCGGCCGTCGGTCGATGTGATCACCGGCATCATCAAGGCGAACGTTCCGGCCCGAATCGCGTTTGCCGTCTCGTCGCAGACCGACAGTCGCGTCATTCTGGACATGCCGGGAGCGGAGCGGCTGCTGGGACGCGGTGACATGCTCTATCTGCCGCCGGACGCCGCCAAGCCGGTGCGTATCCAGGGCGCGTTCGTGGAAGACAACGACGTGCACTACATCGTGGGCCACTGGCACGCGGTGACGCCAATTCCCCAGTACGCCGAGGAGTGGCTCAATCTGCCGAGCTCATCCGGGGTGGTCACCAGCGAAGGCGGCTACGAGGACGATCCATTGATGGAGAAGGCACTGGCGGTGGTGCGCGAACAGGGGGTGGCGTCCGCGTCCATGCTGCAGCGTCGCTTACGCATCGGCTACAACCGGGCGGCGCGCTTGATCGAGCAGATGGAGGATGACGGGGTGATCGGGCCGGCAGACGGGATCAAAGGTCGTCCAGTCCTTGACATGGACGTATAATTCGTACACCTGTTCGGGTTGGTTGCGCGCTGGCCTGGGACAGTTCGAATCCTGCTGAAAGGTCCGCTCTTGTCGTCATCCTCCGGGATATCCGTCAAACCCGTTTCCGATCTGATCGAAGAACTTGGCCGGCTGCCAGGAATTGGCCCGAAGACGGCATCGCGGTTGGCGTTTTCGATTCTGCGGGGGCCGCGAGAAGAAGCGGTCGCACTGGCGGACGCGATCCTGACGGTGAAGGAGCGGGTCTTCTTCTGTTCGCGGTGTTTCAACATCACCGAAACAGAGCCGTGCGCTATCTGCACCGACCCGACGCGCGATCCCATCATTTGTGTGGTGGAGGAGCCGCTGGATGTGCTGGCGCTGGACCGAACCGGACAGTTTCGGGGAAAGTATCACGTCCTGCACGGGGCCATTTCGCCGATCGACGGGATTGGTCCTGGCAAGCTACGGATCGCCGAACTGATCGAGCGGGTGAAGACGGAAAAACCGGATGAGGTGATCCTGGCAACCAACCTGGACATGCCGGGAGAGGCAACCGCTTCCATCCTGCATAGCATGTTGGTGCCGCTCGGGGTGCGGGTGACCCGTCCCGCCACCGGGCTGCCGGCCGGAGGCGATCTGGAGTACGCGGACGATGTCACGCTGGCGCGCGCGTTGGCCGGTCGGCGGACCCTGTAGCGCTTTACGCGCAGATCATCCTTCTTTGCGTACATTTTTTCATCATTTCGTATTTGTTTGCCCCTCTTTCCAGGCGTAGAATCAGATCAATGCAATCTTCGTCGTATCGAACTTCCGCCACCCATCTGCAGGCGCTCGGACGAGCCCGGGATGGCGAGTCTGCTTCCACTCCGCAAAGCACTTCCACGACTCCATCCCCCAGGAGTCCGGGAGCCGCCCCCGAGAGTCGTCACTTTCCGCTGGCCGTCCGCCAGGCCAGGATGACCGACTTGCCCGGCATCGGGCGTATCGAGCGGACCTATCCATTGTTGCAGCCGCAGCTCAGCTTGAGCGGATACAGCGCGGCCAGCTCAGTTGTGGCCGGTCGTCTGCCGGGATCATCGGACCGCCCAGTGGTAATGGTTGCGGAATCGAATCGAGACGTCATCGCGTTTGCCGATTTCAAGCCGGCCATGCCGGATCGTCGCTGGTTGTTGCAGGCGTTGGGAGCCTCGACTGGCGTCTACGATCCGAGTCCTGTCTGGGAAGAAGTGCTCCTGGCGGGGGTGCGCCAGGCCGGAATGCACGGCGTCAAGCGACTCTATGCCCAGGCCACCGCGGGGACGACGGCGCACGTCGCGCTCAGGGGAGCGGGATTCACGGCCTATGCCAGCGAGACGATCTATGTGGCCGATTCTCCCCGCACGCTGGGCGCCGAGGTCTCCATGCGGGAACAAGAGCATTCGGATACCTGGGCGATCCATCAGCTCTACAACGCTTCCGTGCCGCGTGATGTTCTCTATGCCGAAGCGCTGACCTCGCACGCCTGGGACATCGAAAACTCGCGGCGACCCGGGGCGCAACATACCGCTGGCTGGTTGGTCGAGGATTCGTCCGGAGTCGGCGCATACGTTCGTGTGTGCAGTGCAGGTGGCGCGCATGCTGTCGATGTCACATTTCCGCCGAACTCGGTCAAGCGGGGAGCGGGACTGCTGGACGCCGTGTTGCGCAAATTGCGGCTCGAAAAGCGAATCAACCGCGTCTACGTCGCCGTTCGCGGGTATCAACAGGAGATAGAACCAGCATTGGTCCGGCTCGGGTTTGCCCCGGGTCTGACCCAGGAGCTACTCGTGCGTTATACGGCCGTTCAAGTTCGCGCGGTGACGGCGGAGGCGGCGCCGCAGCACATCGAACTCGGAGATCGAGTGCCGAGTCAGGCTCCTTCGATTCTGACGGCAACGCCCAAGGGCAGTCCGTCCGATTGAGCCGCCCGACGCGGCGTCGCCGAATGTTGTGATCACTGCGGTCACAGCAAAGGAGCATCGATTGAGGACACAGATGGAACCAGCAGTGGATTTCGAGGAGTACGAAGTCACCGAGCACGAGGTCACGGACAACCTGGATGACCTCCTTCTGGTGCTGCCTCCCAGAATTCGTGATGGTATCCGTGAACTCACCGTGGACGGCTCGCGCGGGAGCCTGGTCGAGATCGTCATGGATCTCGGTCGAAAGGCGGAGGCGCGTTTCCAGGACGCTGAGTTCGATATCGGTGACGAAGATGTTACCCGCGAAGAGATCGAGTACGTCGCGGCACGCATCGGTCAGTTTGGGGATGACAACCGCGCCGGGATCGAGCGGACCTTGCACCGGATATCCGCGATCCGCAACCGGAGCGGCGAGGTCGTGGGACTGACCTGCCGAATCGGGCGCGCTGTTTACGGAACCATTGCCATCATTCGCGACCTGGTCGAATCGGGCGAGAGCTTGCTCCTGCTCGGCCGTCCCGGCGTGGGCAAGACAACGATGCTGCGCGAGGTTGCCCGGGTGCTGGCGGACGATCTCCATCGACGTGTGATCGTGGTCGATACCAGCAACGAGATTGCCGGCGATGGCGACATTCCTCATCCGGCGATTGGTAGAGCACGTCGCATGCAGGTGGCGACGCCGACCGCGCAACATGGGGTCATGATCGAGGCAGTCGAGAATCACATGCCGGAAGTGATCGTGATCGACGAGATCGGTACGGAGCTGGAGGCGGGGGCGGCTCGCACGATTGCCGAGCGGGGTGTGCAACTGATTGGCACGGCGCACGGGAATACGCTCGAAAACCTGATGATGAACCCGACGCTTTCAGACCTGATCGGTGGAATCCAGTCAGTAACGCTGTCCGATGAAGAAGCACGCCGCCGGGGAACGCAGAAATCGATTCTGGAACGCAAGGCGCCACCTTCGTTCACGATCATGGTGGAACTTCTGGGGCGCGACGAAGTCGCAGTCCACCGGGATGTCGCGCAAACCGTTGATGCGATTCTGCGGGGCGCGCCGGTTCGCCCGGAAGTCCGCCGACGCGCGCCGGATGGAACGCTGGATATCGAGTCGCCAGAAGAATTGCGACGCAGTCCCGCCCAACCTCCAGTCCGGCCGTCGACCGCCCTCACGCGCGGAGAGAGCGCCCAGGGGCTCGGTAGAACCGCACGACCGACACTGCAGCTCTCAGATGCGGTCTACGAGCGTATCGACGATGTCGAGACCCCTCAGCAGGTGTATCCCGCCGCGCCCCCATCGATTGGAGCGTTCTCTTTCAAGGGCCGCGGCACGCCGAACAAGCCGGTTCGCATCTACCCGTTCGGTGTCAGCCGGAATCGACTTGCCGATGCGATCGAGCATTTGCGCGTGCCGGCCATGATCGTGCGTGATCCGCGCGAGGCAGATATCGTGCTGACGCTGAAGAGCTATTTCCGCACCAAGCCGCAACCGATCCGCGAGGCTGAGAATCGCGGCACGCCGGTGTATGTGTTGCGCTCGAACACATTGGCGCAGATCGAGCATGCGTTGAGCGCGCTTGCGCCGATTCCCGTCGAATCGCAAGAGGTCGTGGTGCCGCTCACGCCGCAGTCGGCTTCATCGTCGTCGGAACCCCAACAACGTACGTCGAGTTCGTCGAGCCGCAAGGCGACGGGCGCCGGTGTGGCTGCTGCGCTGGAAGAAACCGAAGACGCGATCGGCGCAGTGATCGGTGGGATGCACTCGATCGTGCTCTCTCCCCAGACCAAGTACGTGCGGCGATTGCAGCACCAGTTGGCCGATCGCTACAACGTTGGATCGCGGAGCAAGGGGAAAGAACCGAACCGGCGCGTCGAGCTCTACCGCGAAAGCCCATTCTAGGTGCGCCGCGGGGAGTTCATCGCATTCGAGGGCATCGATGGTTCGGGCAAGTCGACCCAGTCGCGGGCGCTTGCCGAACGAATCCGCGGGGCGGGGCGCACGGTCGTGCTGACGAGAGAACCCGGAGGCACACCAATCGGCGAAGCCATCCGGGCGCTCCTGTTCGACCGAGAGCTGGGTGAGTTCGAGCCACGCACGGAAGCGCTGCTGCATAGCGCTGCCAGAGCGCAGCACGTTGCCCAGGTCATCGCGCCAGCGATCGAGCGTGGTGATGTTGTGATCACCGACCGGTTCATCGACTCGACATTGGCGTATCAAGGGGGCGGCAACGGCCTCTCGCTGGTCGATCTCGAAACGATCCAGGCGTTCGCCGTGCAAGATACCTATCCGGACCTGCGCATCCTGATCGACGTTCCACCCGAAACAGGATTGGAACGGCGCCTGGCCGACGCGGCGCATGTCAATCGGATAGACGAAGCCGGTCTCTTGTACCATTCACGGGTTGCGGAGACCTTCCGGCAGCTTGCTACGGTCCATGCGGAACGCTGGTTTGTGGTCGACGGATCGCTCCCCGCGCCGGAAATCACGTCGCTCA
This sequence comes from Thermomicrobiales bacterium, assembly GCA_041390825.1. NCBI lineage: Bacteria > Pseudomonadati > Thermomicrobiota > Thermomicrobia > Thermomicrobiales > Thermomicrobiales bacterium. Next base: position 49,143 of record JAWKPF010000023.1, on the reverse strand, counting down.
TTCTGGACGCGGTACGGAACCGGTTTCCCCTTCTGAGCGATATCTAGAGTGACCGGTGCGTTGCAGCGTCACTGGATTGACTCATGAAGCTGGCAGTGGTTCAAATCAAAGGCTCGCGGGCGGATGCGGTGGTGCAAGGACTCTTGCAACGTGGTTTCGCAGTGGATGTCGTGAGTGAGGAGTCCTTTCGGGGAGAGCAACGACGCACCTCGGCGTTCGTGCCCGTGCAGGAGGGGTATATTCCCGATTTGCTGCGATTCATCGAGGATCAGGGGCTTGCGGTAGTCCGTATGACAAACCCCATGCTACCGCTTGTCGATCCCGGCGAGTATCATGTCAGCAGCCCCGTACCGTCACTCGATGGCGGCGCAACCGTGTATATCCTCAATCTGAGCCGATACGAACGAATTCGATGAGCGGCCAGTTCGACAACGGGGCAAACCCCTTCGGAGTTCCAGTTTGGAAGAGATTGTAGCCAGGTCGGTACAGGTTTTCCTGGCCCTTGCAGGGGGATACCTGGTCGTCCTGTGGTTCGCCCTCGTGGTTTGGACCTACCGAGATATTGGATCGCGCAGCCAGAGCGTGGTTACGCAGATCTTCGCTACGCTGCTTTCGCTCCTGTTCTTCGTGCCGGGAGCGCTGCTCTATCTCCTCATGCGACCGCGAACTACACTCGACGAAGCGTTCCAGCGGTCGCTGGAAGAGGAGTACCTGCTGCAGGACATCGAGGAAACTGCTCTTTGCCCGTCGTGCCAACGGCATGTTTCCGACGACTACATTCTCTGTCCGCATTGTCAGGCGAGTCTCAAGCAGCCATGCACATCCTGCAATCAACTCATCAAGATTGGATGGCCCGTTTGCCCCTACTGCGGATCGGACCAGAGCGAACTGGCGATTTCGATTCGTGAGCGAGTGGAGCCGCCCGATGAGCGTTACCTGGAACGAGGGTCCCGCACCTTCCGCCAGGTGGCCGCGCCAACCATTCGTGAGATCCCGCCGCCAGCGCCCGAGCCAGAGCTCGAATTGGGATACCAGGCGGAGCTGGCTGCCGTCGTAACCGAAACCGAGACACCGCCGGCCGATGCCCAGTCGCAAGAGGGAGAACCGATCCGGCTGTTCGATCGAAAGCGAACCAGGGCGCGAAAACAGAAGGCCACGAATGGCGCGACAGCGACCTCTGATGCGGCCGCAACTTCATCCGAAGAGCTCAAGGTCACGCTGGATGAAGCGGTGGTCGAAGATGCCGCGGTGATCTCGCAGTTCGTGGCGAGTGGAAACGGCAGTTCGAACGGCGCGCACGACTTCCAGACGGTCAGCGGATCGGCTGAGGTCGTGGAAGAGGTTGTGGAAGAGGAAGCCGACAAGATCGAGTCGGCGAAATCATCTTCCAGTCGCTAGCGTCGACCTCAGCAGCAACAATTCCCAGTCAGTCGTTTGATCCATGTGGGCCAGCATTCCTGTCCGCTGAGCGTCACCACGTGGCGCCGCGGGCGCCACCGATCGACTCGGGCACCCGGGCGGGTTCAAGTTCGGGGCGGATGCGGAAATTGAACTTGGTGCGGAAGGCTTCGTAGAAGTCGGCTTCCCCGACCGATATCAGGCGACAGAGATTTTCGCCACAGCGAACCCGTACGACGTCATCTGGCGCCAGTTCTCCGGTGACCCGTCCATCCAGAATGATGCTCGCGTCGTAGCGCGACTTGAAGAGCAGATCGATCTTGGCCGATTCCGCCACCACCATCGGTGTCCTGATGGGCGAGTGGCATGAGATCGGTACGATCGCAAAGCCCTTGACCCCCGCGGTCAGAATCGGGCCGCCGGCCGCCATGCAATAGGCGGTACTCCCACGTGAAGTCGCAACAATGATGCCGTCTCCCGGGAACGTATTGACGTAATAGCCGTCGACATAGAGCTCGATGTCGATCATGCGCACACCGCTGCGAATGACAACATCGTTGATAGCCCAGCCCTGGTCTTCGACTCCGTGCGCACCCTGGATCGTTGCGTTCAGCGTCGAGCTTTCTTCGACCGTATAGCTGCCCGAGACAAGCGCATCCAGAGCCGATTCCCATTCACTTCGTTCCACTTTCGCCAGGAAGCCGACTTTCCCAAAGTTGATGCCGAGAAGCGGCGTGTTCGGATACGCCTTGGCCGCGCGCATCATCAGTCCGTCTCCGCCGAGCACCAGAATGGCGTCGACCTGTTTGGCAGCGTTGGGGGAAAGCTCCTCTTCCGGAACGACGGCTATCCCAAGCGACTTGAGTCGTTCCCGAATGTCCGCGGCTAGCTGATGGGCTTCAGGCTTGCTGAGCGCCGCCACCAGCCCAAGTGATTTCGGGCGGGGACTTGTCGATTTGGTCATTGCGGGTCAGCTTCCTTCCTGGGCAGTCGCCCATGGTGGAGTCAAGTAGTCGGTGGAGTCCCGGTCGGGACGGTAGCGGTAGAGACGAGCAGGCCGATGCGACCCGTCTCGCCGGGTCGAGCCGGTAACGGTGAGGATGCCGAGCGCCGACATCCTGCGGCGAAAATTCCGTTTATCCAGTTTGCGTCCGAGCACGGTTTCGTAGGCCGACTGCAGCTCACTGAGCGTGAACTCCTCTGGGAGAAGGTGGAAGCCGATTGTCGTGTAGTCGAGCTTCGAGCGAATGCGAAAGAGGGCGTACTCGAAGACAAGCGCGTCGCCAGCGCTCAACTGGTCGAGATCGGCAGTTCGTTCCCACCGTCCAGCAACTGGAGAACTCAATCCGTCGGGGCTGCTGATCAGCGCCACATAGCTCACAACGATTCGCCAGACTCCAGCCTCGACCACTGTGAGCGTGTACAGCTGCTCCATGTATTGCCCGGCGACGCCGAGATGCGACCGAAGCGACTCGCGAGCCTGGAGGTCGATCGATTCGAGCCGGCTGGGCGCCGAGCGCGGAAGCTGCTGGATGCCATTCGACCGGTCGAGCAGCACATTGAGCTCGTCGTCTGCAATCGTGAATGCCGCGACGCGCACGTCGACCTCGGGCGCGGCCACCATCGATTCTGCCGCCCTCGTTCCGTCGAGATATGGTCGATCGTCCACGGTCATGCCGGTCACCTACCTCGATCGCGTCATGCGCGACGTTGTCGGCGTCTAGTGTACGCATGCTAGTCTTGCCATGATTGCGTGTAATGGAGGAGTGGGCGTGTGACCAATGCGGGACGGATCGAAGACGGGCATGTCGTGGCCGTCGTACGGCTGGATGACTTGTCGAAAGCGGTCGATCTGACCAAAGCGCTGGCGGCAGGTGGAGTGACCTCGGTCGAATTCACCTTCACCAATCCACGCGCAGCGGACGTGATCACCACGGTTCGCTCCGCGATGGGCGAAGACGCGTTCATTGGCGCCGGCACCGTGCTCGATTCCGAAACGGCCCGAATCGCGATTCTGGCGGGCGCGCAATACATCGTCACCCCGTCGTTTCGGCCGGAGACGATTCAGATGTGCCGGCGGTACAGCATTCCGTCGCTGATCGGGGCGTTCACTCCGACCGAGATTCTGACCGCATGGGAGACAGGCGCGGACTTCATCAAGGTCCATCCGGCGAGCCTGGGCGGTCCGAAATACTTCAAGGACGTCCTGGCGCCGTTCCCGCACATCAAGCTCATTCCGTCGGGCGGGGTCACGCTCGACAACGCTGCAGACTTCATCAAAGCAGGGGCGGTGGCGGTGGCGCTCGGGAGCGCGCTCGTCGACCCGAAAGCGGTCGACTCAGGCGACTGGCAGTCGATCACCAAGCGGGCAACAGCCCTTCGAGCCTCGGTCGCCGCGGCCAAGGCGTAGCGATCAGAGATCCGAAGCCCTTTCCGGCAGATCCTTATTGGCCTGAGAACTCGGCGCTGCTTGCGATGTCTGCTTCAGGAAGCACGGATTGAGCGGCCGCTACCGCTTCGTCGGCGCTCATCTCAGACATGACGATCTTGCGGACGATGCCGTCCTCGTCGATGAAGATATGCGTCGGGAAGTTGTAGATCGGGTAGGTCGGACTGGTGAGCGACCGGTCCGGATCGAGCAGGATCTGGAACGTTGCCCCGTTGAGTTCCGCGAACTCGATCGCTTCCGACGGCTTGTCGCCCAAACTGACCGCAAGCAGGGTGAGCCCCTGGGGTTCCAACTGCTCCCATGCCGTCTGGATATCGGGCATCTCGGCGCGGCATGGCGGGCACCAGGCGCCCCAGAAATTCAGCCACACGGGTTGTCCGCGGAAATCGCTCAGGTGAACGACCTGTCCCTCCGGACTGACGGCAACGAAATCCGGCGCTTCCTGACCCACTTTGGGCAACAGGGAGGAATTGATCCCGCCCTTGCCGACATCGCTCAGCCCCGCTCGGCCGGCGACGAACCAGGCAAGGAGGAGAATCCCAGCGGCGATCGCCAGGCCCACCATCGCTTGCTTGCCGCGGCTCGGAACCGTGGGATTGGCTGCTCCTTGCGCAGCAGCGCTGTCACGCTCTGTGACGTCAATTGACTCCGCCATAGGCGTGCATTCCACCGAAGAAATAGTTGCCGTAGTAGGTAAACCCAACGGCAATGAATCCAATGATCAGGATGATGGCGCTCCGCTGCCCGCGCCATCCGCGCAGCGAGCGTGTGTGCAAGTAGACGCCATAGACGAGCCAGGTGAAGAGAGCGGCGGTTTCTTTCGGGTCCCATGACCAATACGCGCCCCAGGCCTGATGCGCCCAGACCGACCCAAGGATGAGCACAAGCGCAAGCATGGGGAAGCCGACCGTCACCGCTCGATAGCCGATATCGTCCAGCATCTCCGCGCTGGGCAGCCAGGAAACGTTCTTGCGGATCTGAATCAGGAAGAGCACCGCAGCCGCAAAAGAAACCGCGAAGGTGGCATAGGCGAGAATTGCAGCCGAGACGTGCACCGTCATGAGCGGACGGTTCTGCAGCGCGGGGTTGAGCGCATCGACCTCGCGCATCTTGGGCGGAAGCGACCACAGGTAGAGGCACATGCCCAGCGCGATCGTCATCACGATCGCTCCGAGCTGCTTCACCTGATAGAAGCGTTCGAAGAGCATGTATGCGAGCGTGACGACGAAGACAAATGCCAGGCTGAACTCGAACATGTTCGAGTACGGTCCCCGGTGGGATGCAATCGTGCGCGTCAGGACCGCCAAACCCGAAAAGACGACGGCAAACCAGCCAAAGAGGGTTCCGAAACGACCTGCGCTGGCCGATGGCGGACCGAATTCAGCCGTCGGCCCGCTCATGGTGATGCCGGTATTTGTGGCGACAGCCGTGCGTTTGACACGGATGACCCCAACGGCGTAGACGACGTAGGACACCCAGGCGGCGGCAACCGAGATCGAAGCTGCCGCGAAGAGATAGAACGAGAGTCTGACCATTCCTTCCATGGGTGCGTCCTTTGTGCTGCTTCTGGGCGCAATCGTTGGCGCCCAGAAAATTCTACGCTGTGTCGGGCAGCGGGCTATCGCCGGGCTTGACAAAAGGATCGGTTCGCTCGCGGACGACGAAATCGGTATCGAACCGTTTCGAGAGGTCGGCGACTGCATTTCGGAAATCGCGCTGCCCCGACCAATCACGCTTGGCGAGCGGCGCCATGGCGATTTGCGTGGCGCCACCGGGACCGTTCTGATCGAAGATGGCGCGAATCCGCCTGTGCGGGAAATAGAACGTGACTGCCAGTCCGCCTACGAGCAGGAACGCCGCGGTCCAGAAGATAGGAATTCCCGGATTGCTCGCGACCTGGAGCAGGGTGAAGCGGCTTTCCCGCACGAACTCGACGGTGATGCCGTTCAGTTCCTGAGGTTGGCCCTGCTCGACCACCATGTCCGGAAGCTCGCCCGATGCGTTCGGGCCAGTTTCCGCCATCTGGACGTACATCTGGCCGCTCTTCAGGTTCAGGTTGTCGAGCATGGGAGCGTTGGCGCGGTCTTCGTCGGGGGCGATGATGTTGAGCTGCACCCCGGCCTGAGGCAGCTTGATGATGCCGGCCGGGGCGTCCGGATTCGCGCTCGACCGATAGATGCCCAGTTCGACTGAGTCGTCATAGAGGACGTTGCCGTCCGCATCGGTCACGCGCATCTGCACGGCCTGCCCATAGCTCGTCTGATAGAAGGTGGTCGTGCCATAGCTCATGGGGTTGTTGACGGTTATCGACTGTCGCTTGACCTCTTCGCCGTTCTTGTAGAGGATCAGGTCGCTGCGATAACTCGCGGGGGTACCGTCCTCGCGCCACGAATCACTGAACTGGTCGAGCTTGACGCTGAGACCGGTTCCGTGACCGACCTCTCGCACCGATCCTTCCGGGATGATGAACGAGTTTTCCTTGAACCCATAGCGGGCGCCGACGATCCCTCCGATCAGGATCAGGATGAGCGCGAGGTGAAACGGGAAGGTGGCGAGCTTCGCCAGCCGGTTCTTGTCCGCATAGACGTGGGTTGCATCACCGTGCTGTTCGGAAAGGACGCGGTAGCGTTTTCTCTTCAGCGCGGAGGCGTATTCGTCTACCGCCGAGTCGACTGGCTCGGAGACTGTCGCGCTCGCGGAAACCTCCGCGTTGCGGATGAATCCACGCGTGGTAGTGATCGTTGGCGAACTGATGGTGCGCCAAATGCCTGGCGCACGATTGATCGTGCAGACCGTGATGGCAATGGTGAGGATTGCCAGCATGAGCATGAACGGGATCGAGTGGAAGACGTCCCAGCTGTACCAGCGGTCGACGATTCCCTGGGTGAACGGCAGGCGATCTGCGATCCATTGGGGAACCGAACTGCCACGCAGCGTGCCGATGAGCACCAGTACGGCGAGGATCGCGATCTCGACGACCGCAGCCCGGACAGAGCAAAAGAAGCGCCAAACACGGTCGACCAGTGTTTCGAGCGGGTTGTTGCGGAAGCTGCGTTTCTCGAGTGTGGCTTGCGCCATCAGCGGATCCTCAAGGTTCGATACCGACGGTCGGGCCGGCTCAGATGGTTGGTTCCCACGGCGTCCAGGGAACGACCGAGGCAATGCGCGCGAACAGCTGCTGGTAGATCCCGAGCAACATGATCGCCCCTACGGCAACCATGATGCCACCAGATACTGAATTCACGGCGGATAGATGCCGCGTCATGCTCTTCAGCACGCGGGATGTGGTGCCAAGGGCGGCGAAAAGCAGGAAAGGCACCGCCAGACCAGCCGAGTAGGCGACCAGCAGCCAGGCGGCACGCACCGTGTCCCCCTGACCGGCCGCCATGGTGAGGATGGCGCCCAGGATAGGGCCGACACAGGGCGACCATCCCGCGCCAAAGGTGGCGCCAATCACGAATGATGACGTCACTGAACCGGTCGATTCGGTGAAGTGCTGGATGCGCCGGTCTCGGCTGAGAAACGGCAGCTCGATGAGGCCCAACTGCTGCAGTCCCAGGAGGAGCAGGAGCGCTCCCCCAATGCGAACCAACCAGTAGCGGTTGCGGGCGACGACTTCCGCGGTGGACACAAGCGATCCGGCGGCGCCCAGGGCAACGCCCATGGCAATGAAGACCACCGAAAAACCGGCCACGAATGCGATTGCATTTCTGAAGACGAGCTGCCGATCGATGGATGGACCGGTGACGGAGACTCCGGCGATATGCCCGAGATAGAGCGGAATCAGGGGAAGCACGCAAGGCGACGTGATCGACAACACCCCGGCCACGAAGGCCGCCAGGATGGAAACGTTACTGGTCATTGGGGGTGATCGATGTGCGAAAGCCTCTTCGCTCCAGGCGGTTGAAACTCCCCGGAACGCGTCGGTGAAGTGGTCAAAATGGTACCATTCACCGGTGAACGACGCCGCGAATATCTCGCTTCCCACTCCACCTCGCCCCTCCAGCCGCGACCGCATCTATCGGACCGAAGCGATCGTCCTGAGTCGCTTCGACATGGGCGAAACCGATCGAGTGTTCACGCTCCTGACGAGCGATCACGGCAAGATTCGCGCGATCGCAAAGGGTGCACGCCGGCCGACGAGCAAACTGGCTCCCTCGCTCGACTACTTCAATCGTTGCCGCATGATGCTGAGCCGCGGCCGGGACCTGGATGTCATCACGTCGGTCGACGTTCTCGAGCGCCGGGAAGCGCTGGGAGAGCGGGTAAGCGCGTTCTCGCATGCTTGTCATCTGGCCGAGGTCACGAGCCGCCTGGTGCCGGAAGGGCAGGACGTCCCGGAGGTCTACCGGCTCCTGAGCGCGGCGCTGTCGGAACTCGAACGCGAGCGCGAACCCTGGATTCTTGCTCGTTGGTATGAGATGGCGCTCCTGGCGGTGACGGGCTATCGGCTCGACCTCTATCGATGCGCTGCCTGCGGCAACGAGCTGATCGCGGAACCGAACATGCTCGCAACCCGCACCGGAGGCGTGCTCTGCCCGAATTGCTGGTCATCCGAACCCTCAGGGCGAGTGATGTCGGTGAATGTGCAGAAGGTTCTTCGTTCGTTGGACCGGAACGGAATGGGCGAGGTGGGAAGGATCACCATCGATCCGTCGCTGGCCGCGGAGATCGAAGGCATCCTGGCGCTCTACATGCGATCGATTGCGGAGCGCGACTTCACGAGTCTCAAGGTTCTGCGCGAGATCCGGGAAGCGGCGCCTCAGTTCGAGGTCTGATTCCGTTTTTCCGTCCGCTCGATCGATTGCTGTCTGCGCCACCTGGCAACTTCGGCGTGATGCCCGCTGAGAAGCACGGGAGGGACCGCCAGGCCCCGGTATTCTGCTGGCCGCGTATAGTGCGGATACTCGAGCAGCCCTTCCTGATGCGATTCCTCGACGATGGACGCGTCATCGATGACGCCGGGAATGAGGCGCGTGACAGCGTCCACGATCACCATCGCCGGAAGCTCTCCCCCTGTGAGGACGTAGTCCCCGATCGAGACCTCCTCTGCGTTCAGGAGCTCGTTGACCCGTGCATCGATACCCTCGTAGTGACCACAAATCAACACGATGTTCTCTTCGGCAAGGAGTTCTTCGGCGAACTGTTGATCGAAGGCGCGGCCGCCGGCGCTGGTGATGAGAATTCGGGCAGATTGGCCGCCGAGAACGGATTCGACTCCTTCGACGATCGGGGGAGCCATGAGCACCATGCCCGCTCCGCCACCGTAGGGCCGGTCGTCCGCGGTCCGGTGACGATCATGCGTCCAGACGCGCAGGTCGTAGACGTCGATTCGCACTTTCTCGGCCGCGATGGCGCGGTGAATGATGCTCTCCCCGAATGGCCCTGCGAACATCTCCGGAAAGAGGGTGAAGATCGAGAAACGGAGGGTCACGAGCGTTCCAACACGGTGAGCAGAATCGGCGCGACACCGTCCATCGAGCGCACGGTTATGTCTGGGGAGAGCTCCGGGGATATGGTTTCCCGGGCGTTTGGGCGCTGGTACCAGGCGGTGCGCATCCCTGCCCGCGCGGCGCCTCCGACGTCGAAACGAAGTGAATCGCCGATGTGCAGGGACTCAGCGGGGCTGGCGCCGAGGTCCGCCATCGCAGACCAGTAGATCTCGGGCCGGCTCTTGTAGAAGCCACAAGAGGCCGAGGTGATGACTTCCTGAAAGGCTTCGAGCATGGCATATCGCTCGAGCGACCAGATCAGGAAGTCATGATGCACCGCGCTCGAGACGACGCCGAGCTGGATTTCGTGATCTGCGAGCAGTCGAACCGTTTCGGGTGCTCCGGCGACCGGGCGAGCATGCCGGAAAGCGTTGCGCATGATCGCGTCCAGGGCAATGTCGATCGCATTCCAGGGGAGCACGAACCCGATGCGCTCCAGGATCGTGCGGACGGAGCGGTCGGCCGGCAGTTCGTGGCCGTGAACATGAATGGCCTGGCGGAGCCGGCGATATTCCAGATCGGCCGCCTGGAGCATCTGCGGCGGCACTTCGATCTCCCCCAGGTCGTGCCAGTACCGCAGCACGTCGCTGACCAGGGTGCGGATCTCGATCTGGAACCACTCGTCGCACTCGATCAGCGTGTTGTGAAAATCGAACGTGATGCTCTTGCTCATGTTCTCCTCTGAGATCGGGGCAGCGAGACGACGTCGAGAAAGAGCGCAACGACGTCCGGGTCGAACTGCGAGCCGGAACACCTGCGGAGCTCCGCGCGAGCATCGGTTTCGCTGCGGGGCGCTCGATATGGTCGCCAGGAGATCATGGCGTCGTAGGCGTCCGCGACACCGATGAGACGCGCCCCGAGCGGAATGTCCGATCCGGCCAGTCCATCGGGATACCCCGTGCCGTCATTTCGCTCATGATGGTGGCGCACAAAGGGCGCCAGCTGGCGGAGCCCCGGCGAGAGGTTCAGAAAATCGGCTCCTCGGCCAGGATGATCGCGCATCTCGATCCATTCGGCATCGGTGAGCGGTCCAGGCTTGTTCAGCGTTTCAGGGGCAATCGTCAACTTTCCGATGTCATGCAGCCATGCCGCATCGATGATGAGCGCCCGTTCCGTGCAGGTCAAGGTGCAGAGTCGGTCCGTCATCGCGCGCACGAGCTCGGCAACGGCGTCAGCATGGAGGGCGAGATGCGCGTCGGCCAACCGCAGACGTTCGAGCGTGGACACCCTATCGAGCGAGCGCGGATCACCCAAATAGGCTTCGAGTATGGAACCGGGTTGCAGTGAAACCGTCAATGCTGCATCCAGAGTCGAGAAGGGCGTTGCGACGCCCAGAGTAGAATCCCAAGTATGAATGGTCGACTCGCGATTTTTCGCACCCGAATCCTCCTTCTCGTTGGAGTGTTGCTCCTTTCGGCCCCGCTCGCGGCGATGGCGCAAGGATTTCCAGGGGGCGGCGGCCAGGATGGGGTGCTGCGTCTGGCCGGGCCGGTCGATCTGCGAACCCTCGATCCGGCCAAAGCCAAGGATCTCAGCACGCTCTTTCTCATACGGCAACTCTTCATGGGGTTGACACGATTCGACGACGATCTGCAGCCGGTTCCCGCGCTGGCGGAGAAGATCGACGTCTCGGACAATGGTTTGACATACACCTTCACGCTTCGACGCGATGCCCGATTTGCCGATGGACGGGACATATCCGCCGATGACGTGGCGTTCTCGCTGAATCGGGCGCTCGACCCGGCAACCGCCGGTGGCGATGCGTCGGCGTTGGCCGCGCCGACGTTCCTTTCGGACATCGTCGGAGCGAAGGAGCTTCTGAGCGGAGACGCGGATTCGCTCTCAGGCGTGCGGGTGATCGATGATCTCACGCTGGAGATCGATCTGGTTGCGCCGCGGTCCACGTTTCTCATGCGATTGGCGACTGGGCCTGCAGTTGTTGTCGACCCGGATGATGTCGATCGCGGTGATGAGTGGTGGACCGATCCGAACTCGTCGGGCGCTTTCGTCATCGATTCGTTCGATATCGAGAGCGGGATGGTGTTGGAGCCGAACGATGAGTTCTATGCCGGGCCGCCTGACCTGGACGAAGTGCACGTGTTGCTGGGCGCGAATGCGTTTCAACCGCTGAATCTGTATCAGGTTGGCGTGGTCGACCTTGCTCCCGTGAGCGTTTTTTCGCTCGATCGAGCGCTCGATCCCAGCAGCGATCTCTATGCCGATCTCCAGCAATCCGATCTCTTTGCGGTCGAGTACCTGGCGATGCGATCCGATGTGGAACCATTGAACGATGCGAACATCCGTAAGGCGCTGATCCTCGGCTTTCCCCGGGAGAAGGTTGCCGAGGTTTCGTTCGACGGTCGAGTGGCGCCGGCATTGGGATTCTTGCCAAATGGCATGCTCGGACAAGCGACCTGGCCGGTGGCTGGCTGGGACTATGACCTGGACAGCGCGCGGCAGGCGATTCTCGACTCGTCGTATGGGGCAGCGGAAAACGTGCCGCCGATCACGATCTATGCGAATGGACCGCCCGACCGGCTGATTGCCTTCAAGGAGGTCATCGAGACCGATCTCGGGCTGCGCATCGATCTCGTGAATGTGGAGTGGTCGGAGTTCATTGCAACGTTGCCGAGGGAGCGGTATCCCGCGTACGGAATCTACTGGGGCGCGGATTTCCCCGACCCGGAGAGCCTGCTTTTCACACTGTTCGGCACGGACCAACCAGACAACTATGTTGGCTATTCGAATCCGGAATTCGACGAGCTGTTGCAGCAGGCGGCCTCGGAGCCGGACCCTGATGTGCGCATTCAGCTCTACGCTCAGGCGAATCAGATCCTCATGGACGATGCGGTGGTTCTGCCCTTCTACTACGATCGTTCGTACATGCTGGTACGCCCGTGGGTGCATGGATTGCAGCTCACCCCGCTCGGCATCCTCTCTCTCGATCAGGTCACGGTCGAGACCTGATAACGCTGCCTGGTGAGATGAGAATCGGAACGGCATACACCGCGACACAACCACAACCGCTGACGACCGATCTCGTGGCGCGTCATCGATTCGACTGGGCGAGCCGGGTCGACATCAATGAACTTGAACGGATCGTCTCACGCCATCCGGGGCAGTCGTTTTGGGTGCCGAGCGCCGACGAGCTGCTAGTGGTGGGTCCCTGGAGAAATCGTTCGGAGATTGCTGCGGTGGCCGAAGTCTCCGCGATACGTCGGCTCGACGACCTTATCGATGCCGCCCGCGAGTCATGCTTTCGGCAAGGAATCCAGGCGTTCGTGATGCCCGAGTGGAATGACACCCGCAGTCCGCAGTTCTACGCGCGCAATCGGTTGGATTTGCTGGAAGATGTGATTTCGTTCGAAGCGGGAACGGGCGCTACACGTCCGGACGACCTGCGCAACGGTGCTGCGGCGCGGATCGAAACGATCGACTCGTCTCTGCTCGATCGCATCCTGGAAATCGACCATGCGGCGTTTCCGTGGCTCTGGCGCAACTCGCGCCTCGAGTTCGAGCACTATCTGCTCACGCCCGGCGTGGAAATCTGGGGGGTGAACGATCGAGTTGGCGAACTGGTTGGCTACGTTGGTATCACGAGCTATGCCGGCTGGGGACACCTGGATCGGGTTGCCGTCGCTCCGAGCCGGCAGGGCGAGGGGCACGGCGCCATAGCGGTGCGGTTTGCCATCGCGCGTTTGCGGCAACTGGGGGCCAAACGAGTGGGGCTGAGCACGCAGCGGTCGAACGTGCGGTCGCAACGCCTGTACCTGCGTATCGGCTTTCAGCAAACCCGCCAGAATGACTATCGCATTTATGGGACACTCGCCGCGGACGCTCCGGCGGAGGCGCGCGCAGCAATGAACGGAATCGATCGAAGATGAGCAGTTCGTTTGGGACAGTTTTTCGGCTGACGACCTGGGGAGAGTCGCATGGCCCCGCGCTCGGTGTCGTTATCGAAGGGACGCCGGCCGGCATTCCGCTGACGGTCGAGGAGATTCAGGCTCAGCTGGACCGGCGGCGCGTTGGTCAGAGCAAGGTCACGACTCCCCGGGGAGAAAAAGACAGGGCCGAGATTCTGTCTGGCGTGTTCGAGAACGTCACTACCGGCGCTCCAATCTCGTTGATCACCTATAACGCCGATGCCGATTCGTCCAAGTACGACAACCTGCGCGATGTTTTTCGTCCGGGGCACGCCGACTACACCTATTGGGCGAAATATGGCCATCGTGACCATCGGGGCGGAGGCCGTTCGTCGGCGAGAGAGACCTGGGGGCGCGTGGCAGCCGGGGCAATCGCGCGCAAGATCCTGGCGACGGCCGGCGTGGAGATCTACGGTTTCGCGCGGGAGATCGGCGGAATCCGCGCAGAAACGTTCGATCGCGACGAAATCGAGCGGAACATCGTTCGCTCGCCCGACCCGATCGCCGCCGAGAAGATGATCGACGCGATCATGGGGGTCAAAGCCGAGCACGACAGCCTGGGCGGCATCGTGGAGGTGCACGCGCTCAATGTCCCGGTCGGGCTCGGCGAGCCGACGTTCGACAAACTCGACGGGCTGATCGGGCATGCCATGCTCAGCATTCCGGCTGTCAAGGGCGTCGAAATCGGCGAAGGCTTCGAGGTTACGAGGCTACGCGGTTCGCAATCGAACGATTCGTTCACGGTGGAGAACGGTGAGGTGCGCACTCGCTCGAACAACGCAGGCGGTGTCCTGGGTGGTCTCTCCTCTGGCGAGCCCATCGTGGTGCGCGTTGCTGTCAAGCCGACCTCGTCTGTCGCCCGTCCGCAGCAGACTGTCGATATCAACCTGCAACCTCGCGAGATTCTGGTCGAGGGACGCCACGATCCCTCGGTCGTTCCCCGCGCGGTGCCTGTCGCCGAGGCCATGCTGGCGAATGTGCTGGCCGATCTCTATTTGCGGAACCGTGCGGCGCGGATCGGCTGGCCGCCCGATTGATTCGGAATCCGGCCGGACTCAGAGGGACGGCCCACCATCGCTCCACGCAGCCCCCAATTGAAACGCTGGGCTGTACCCTGCGGCAATTGCCAGGTTTCCGTTTGAGGCGGTGTCGGCAAGAACGGACCGACTGCATGAGGAACTCGAGACTCCGGCCAGACAAGCTCCCCGTTACGACACGCGTGTTTCGGACGCAGCAGTCTGGTAGCTCGTCGAGCATATGGGTGTCTTGCCTTTGGCGACTGGATTTCAGTCAGTCTTGGTCTTTTCGGCAGCAATGATGAGCCGGTCGGAGAGCGGGTCGAGCGGGTCCAGCTCGTAGCTTCCGTACAGGCGCCAGTCCTGAAAACCGGCCAATTGCGCCATGAGGACGAGTTCACCGGCTCCGATCCAGCGTTGCGTGAATCCAGTGCGGGTACGTCTCACCTCGCCGGCGGGGGAGGTGACTTCGTACCAGATTTCGCTGTGGATGAGCTGCTGATGGGGTTCGATCGATTGGCTGACGAGCTTGTCCAGGCGGGCCCCGTCGTCCATTTCCCAACTTCCCTGAAAGGCAAGACCGCCATCCATTGCCATGAGCCGTCCGGGGGTCGGGTGCAGGACATCGACGATGAGTTGGCCGCGTGGGTCGAGCGCTGTCCAGGCAGCACGTAGCACCGCGATCTGCTCGGCCTGCGTGGCGGCATGGAGCAACGAGTCGAGCCCAACGATCGCCACGCCAAACGTTTCTTGGGGCGCCAGGTTCGGCTGAGAAAAATCTCCCAGGATCAGCTCGACCTCGTCCGCAAAACCGTCCTCCTCGAGCGCTACACGCGCGAAGTCGATCATCGCAACAGAAGAATCGACGCCAGTTACCGAGAATCCTGCCTCGGCAACGCCACGCAGAATGCGGCCCGTTCCACAGCCCAGTTCGAGCACGGGATCGCCCGCGGCTTCGATGAACTGGAGGTAGAACTCGACGTCATCCGTGAAGAAACGATGCTCCAGGTCGTAATATGCTGCGATCTCGTCATAGGGGCTACTGGCGGACACAGACGACAATCCCTTTGTTGCTCATAATCGTTTGGACTCGAAATGGCCGCGACAACCAAGAACGATCGGCGCACGGACCGAGTGGTGGTCACCAACCGGCGCGCGCTGCATGACTATCACATCCTCGAATCGGTCGAAACCGGCATCGTGCTTTCCGGCACGGAGATCAAGTCGCTCCGCGCAGGGCAGATGTCGATTGCGGAAGCATACGTGCGAGTCGATCGGGGCGAGCTCTGGCTGATCGGATCGCACATTTCTCCCTATGCATTCGGAACGCACGCGAATCACGATCCGCACCGGCCACGCAAACTGCTGGCGCACAAGAAAGAGATTGCCGAGCTCAAGGCGGCCACGGAGCAGAAGGGCATGACGCTCATACCGCTGCGGATCGCAATTCGCAACGGACGAGCCAAAGTGGATGTGGGCGTCGCTCGCGCGAAGAAGCTCTACGACAAACGGCAGGACCAGGCCGAGCGCGATTCCCGGCGCGACATCGAGCGGTCCATGGTGGATCGCGGCTAGAGCGGTTGCCGAAACACGTGCCTGTCGTGCGAATGCCGTCATCCCGACCGAAGCGAAGCGGAGTGGAGGGATCTCCTCGCTACAGCGAGGGCCACAAGGTCACGCTTCTCTGAGATGGAAGGCACCTCTTTGACGAACCACACTGGTTCGACAGATTCGATCATTTGTGCGAGAATTGCGGCAGGTCGAAATCGGGGATGTTTGGTTTCGACAGGGTTCGACGTTAGATTGCTGCGTGCCGAAGCGCCCAGGCCTTCGTAAAAATGGGCAACAAAGAGTAACTGGCAACAGCGAACTCGCTTACGCTGCCTAAGTCCTTCGACCTCTAGTCAGCGCGTCTGTCCGGAGCTCAGCTCCATGGCACCGGGTACAGGCGTCACCTTAGTGGGGCTGCGGTGGTGAAGTTCGCCTGAGCGAAGCCACTCAAGTCAGTCGGGCTCACTCGTAGTCATCCGGTCGGTGGGATCGGCGACGAGGAATTCAAACACCGGCTACGCGCGTAGGATGCACTCGGCGAAGGGTTCTGGACGGGGGTTCGACTCCCCCCATCTCCACTGAATGGCAAAACCCCAGCGATCTGCTGGGGTTTTCGCTTGCCAGGCACGGAAGGCGTTTCCATCCCTTCGGCCGCCCGAACTCTCCCCAAGGCCACCGTATACTCCGCAACACGAGCTCGGTATCGAACAGGCTGGGATTATGCGTGGATCTCGCAGACGTGCGCTGTCCTGCAGTGTTTGGCTCCGAATAGCGGTGTTCGGAATGGGCATGCTCCCACCAGGTCGTAGTTCTCGTGGTCCAGTGTCACGTGATCTCCGAACCTAACGAAACCGCACTTCTCTCGATCACGAGTTCCTGGAGGCCTGAACGTGGAGGTTTCGAACCCGCGCGCGGTACGACTCGGGCGCTGGCTGCCAGGTCTTGCCAGCGCGCGATCGTACCAGCGCGAGTGGCTGCCGAAGGATCTCATCGCGGGACTGGTCCTGGTAGCGCTGCTCGTGCCGCAAGGCATGGCCTACGCCGAACTCGCGGGGCTGCCACCAGTCAACGGGCTGTACGCCTCCATGGTCCCGTTGCTCATCTATGCGTTGCTGGGACCATCGCGCATCCTGGTGCTCGCACCGGACTCTGCGATCGCGCCGATGGTGGCGGCCACGATCATTCCCCTTGCTGGCGAAGACATGTCCGAACGAGTCGCGATCGCCGGGTTACTGGCGATTCTCGTGGGGGGCTTCTGCCTTGCCGGTGCGGCGTTCGGCGCCGGTTTTCTCACCGACCTGATCTCACGGCCCGTCCGAACAGGGTACCTCGCGGGCATCGCGTTGACAGTCATCGTGAGCCAGATACCAGCGATGCTCGGGATCGAAGGAGGCGGCGAACGACTGGCGCCAGCAATCCGGAGCATTGCCGGCGAGATTGGGGATCTCGATTGGTCGACCGTCCTTGTCGGCACGGCTTGTCTCATCGTGCTGCTGGGACTGCGCAAGGTCTCACGCATGATTCCGGCCGCACTCATCGTGGTCATTGGGTCGATTCTGGTAACCCGTATTGCAGATCTCAATGTCGCCGTGGTTGGATCGCTTCCCATGGGACTTCCCGAACTGGTCGTTCCGCAACCAGGAGGGGTGAGCATCGAAAAGCTGGCGCTGTCGGCGGCGGCGATCAGTGTGATTGCCTTTGCCGACACCAGCATTCTCTCCCGCTCATATGCCCGGCGGCTGAACGAAGAGGTGGACGCGAACCAGGAGCTCCGGGCGCTTGGTGTCGCGAATCTGGCGACTGGCCTTTTTCAGGGATTTCCTATCTCGAGTAGCTCGTCGCGAACACCGGTAGCCGAGCAGTCCGGAGCCAGGACGCAATTGACTGGTGTGATTGGGGCGATCGGGCTCGGGGTTGTGCTCCTCTCCTTCGGAGATCTCTTTCGCGATCTTCCGACCGCGGCGCTCGCGGCAATCCTGATCGGCGCTGCCATCGGCCTGGTCGATGTCGATGAGTTTCGCCGACTCTGGCAGGTCTATCGACCTGACTGCTATCTGGCAATTGCCGCCTTTGTGGGCGTGTCGTTGGCAGGCGTTCTCTGGGGGATAGGCTTCGCCATCGTCCTGTCGATTGCGGCGTTTCTCTGGCGATCGTGGCATCCGCATGTTGCCGTGCTCGGACGGGCGCCTGGGGTGAAGGGGTATCACGATGTCACCCGATATGCTGATGCAAACCAGATACCGGGGCTTTTGTTGTTTCGCTTCGATGCCCCGATCTTCTTCGCGAATGCCGAACTCTTCCGCGATTCCGTCATGCACGCGGTCGCGAACGCGGACTGCCCCATTGCGCGGGTGGTCATCGCCGCGGAGCCAATCACCGACCTCGATTCGACAGCCGCCGATATGCTGACGACGCTCGATCGTGATCTGGCGAAGCAGGGCATCGATCTGGCCTTCGCCGAGCTGCGTGACCCAATGAAAGATCGGTTGCGGACGTTCGGGATTGTGGAGATCATCGGCCACGAGAAGTTCTATCTGACGCTGGGGCAGGCAGTGCGATCCTACGTGGAGGAGACAGGGGTGGAGTGGGTCGATTGGGAAGATCGCCCGACCCACGCCCGTGAATCAGGCGACAGCTGAGACCGGGTCGACGGGACTGCCAAGGACAAGAAAAAGGACCCGCCGGCTTGGCCGGCGAGTCCTTCGAATCGGTCAGCTATGGGGCTTACGCCTCGTTCTCGACCTTGTCTTCACGGCTCTTGTAAGCGAGAACGGCGGCCGCAGCGCCAATTGCAGCTGCCGGCGCCAGCCAGCTGTTGCTGGTCGTGATCGGTCCAGAGCCAGTGTTGGGCGGAGCCACCACGCACTCCTTTTCCGCGACGCAGTAGCCGACAGCTCCCGGAGTGGTGTCGCCGTACGTGCAGCAGATATAGGAGGCTCCAAATGCCTCGTTGTAGGGTCCGCACGGATCTTGCGTGCCGCTGTAGCAACCGTAGCACCAGCCATTGGCGCCGCACTCCGTACCCTCAGCGCAGCATCCAGTGTCCTCGCACATCGACTGAAGCGGTGAGCACTCGCCGGTGGGGTTGCAGCCGACCGAATCGGAGACACAGACGCCATTGGCGCCGGCAGCGCCCCCGACCTCGTCCGCGCAGCAAACCGCAGTCGTGCCGTAGCACGGATCCTGGGTGCCAGTAATGCACGGGCAGCCAATCACCGGCTCTTCGGGATTCTCGCAATAGCAAACGCCGGGTTCTCCCTCGACGGCCACATAGCAGGATCCATAGGTGCAGTCCTCATCGGTGGTGCACTCACCGCCCGGGCCAACCGAGCCCTGGGCAAAGACGCTGGTCGGGGCGGCGATCTTGACGCCCGCAACGGCCGCCACCGAGGCGCCCCCGAAGATCTTCAGCAACGTGCGGCGGTCGGTGCCGGTCGCGAACGCGCGGGTAAGCTTGTCGAATTTCTGTCCGTCCATTGAGCCGTTCCCACTCTCTTTCTACGAAACGTACGAAAGGGTTATCCGAAGCGTCTTCCCGACGAACTCTCGGGATCGGTGGTGGTATGTGTTCGCGAACCCTCCTCCCCGCTGTTCAGGTCCCGGTGACATCTGGATGAACCGCGGCCAGCACACGGTCGTGATTCAGCGCATCGTCAGATGCTGACGATCGATATGGCTTCGAGCTACGTGAGTTTTCGTGCTGATATCCAAAAGCCTGGTGCGGATGCCAGACAGACCTGATCCCTCTAGTGGCATGATAGCACCGTTGCCTCGTTTCGCAAGTTTCGTCCGTCGCAAATCGCATCTCGCGATAGCGATTTCACCATGCGGTCATTCCCAGCATATGCTCTACTTACCAATAGTTAGTTATTGGGCTTTCAACGGGAAGACAGGAGCGTCAAGGTGTCGATGGTCAATGTGAAGCTGGTGGATGGGACGATGGGCGTCGCCACCGCGGGACCTCATGCGATCGTGGTCGACCGGTCGCTTGCAAACGGGGGCACCTACCTCGGCATGGTGGGCGGAGAGATCTTGCTTTCCGCAATTGGAACCTGCCTCATGACCACACTCATCGGAGCGGCGCGCGCGCGAGAGATCGACGTGACCCGGCTGGAGTTCAACCTCTCGGCCGTGCACAAAGATTCGCCCTCGCGCTACACCTCGATCGAGGTCGAAACCATCATCGAGGCCGATGCGAGTGACGATGACATTGGAAAGCTGTTGGCCATTGCCGAGCGTGCCTGCACGGTTTCGAACACGATAGCTCGCGGAGCGACCATTGGTGTGACGCGCAAGGTCGCCGAGGTCGCGCCAGCCTAGCGGGAGCGTCCCGGCTTCGAAGTATCGAACGTCAATCGCGTCACCGGGCGATCGTGGGTGAGATGCTCGCTCACGATCGCCCGGGCAGCTGCGCAATCGACGCCCGCATACATGGTTGGACCTGGGAAAACGTTGACCGACGGCCCCCAATCGCAGCGGTCACGACACGAGGTCGCTATGATCTCGACCTCGCCGGCAAGTCCCGCTTCACGAACCGCCTCCTCGAAGCAGGCGAGCGTCGCCTTACTATTGCGCAACGAGCAGTTGGGACCGCGGCAAACATGGACGCGGTAGCGTGCAGGCTCGTCGCCGATGGGGAACAGCGGCGTGCGATCAATTGGCAACTGCGCCCGCCCGTGCCTCGATTGCGTTCTGGATGAGCGCAAAGTCGGCGGCATTGATCTCATGGACGTTCCCCTGGAAGGCCAGCGTCCAGTTCGCCGCCGGCCACTTGCTGGCGTACTCCATCTGGCGAGCAATCGGCTCGGCGTCGACGAATTCAGAATCTGGCAACGCCACATCGAGCTTGGTTTCGACGCGGAATGGATAGTCCTCGGCATCCTTCCTGGGGTCCGCGCTCTTCCATATCTGCTCGTGGCTCTCGAAGTATGGTGACGTGATCGTCGATACGGCCGCAAACGCTTTACGGCCAGTGACGTAGTAGGCGATCTTGTCACCCGGCTTCATGCGCTCGGCCTTCTTGCGGTGGCGGGACTTGAGTCCCTGGATGGTGAAACCGAGCTCGCGCGTCTTTTCGAAGTTCCCGGGTGAGCCAACGACAATCCAATACGCTGGTTCATTCGAAATTGTCATGTTCCTGAGATTCCTCTCGTGAAATGGGGCGCGTGATCGCGACTGGTGCGAGTATGGCATGGTCATCGATCGCGAGGATGCGACCGGAAAGGAGAGGCGCGCTTGCTCACCGTTCCCGAGACGGCTGACTACTCGCGACCAGCGATTGAGGTTCGAATTTCGGTTGCCCAACTGGCGGGTGATTCGATATACTCGCCGTTGGCGTTGAAGCGGCCTTCGCAGCAATGCCGACGTAGCTCAATTGGCAGAGCAGCTGTTTTGTAAACAGCCGGTTGCGGGTTCGAGTCCCATCGTCGGCTCCCGAAGGCGAAAACTCTCGCCAGTGCATGGACCTGGGCAGTTGCCAGAGTGGACAATTGGGCCTGGCTGTAAACCAGGTGCGTGAGCTTCGGTGGTTCGAATCCGCCACTGCCCACCATGCAAAGGCAGCGACGGCTGCGACAACGGCTGGCCCACATAGCTCAGTTGGTAGAGCACATTCTTGGTAAGAATGAGGTCTCCGGTTCAAGTCCGGATGTGGGCTCTGGTGCCAATGAACCCGGTCAAATCGACCGGGTTCATTTTGTTTGCGATATGTTCCCTGGTGGAGCGTCGCTCGCTGAGGGGTTGACAGTCCGTGGCATGTCAGCCTCCGTCTGTGCCTGACATGCCGACGGATTCGCGGCGCAAAGTGATAGTCACGGGAGATTCGTCAGTCCCCGAACCGCATGAGACGATCCACCGTGCTCCTCCCGCTTCTACGTCGCTTGGCAGTGTGATCAGCCAGAAGACGTCCCCTTCTCCGTCCGCACGCGCCTTTCGGGGCTGGAAGGACTCCGGTGTGCGACCTTCAAGTTGGAGGGACAGATCGCATTCGGCTGATTCGTTGGTGCGTGCACGGACAATGACCTGTTGGCCAGGGCGCGCGGTTTGGGGAGAATCGACGATGGTTGCATGCGAACCAATCACCTGACTCTCTGAAACGAACAACTCACTCGGCACTGACAGTGCAGGCGAAAGTGCCTCGATCTGGCGATCGACATCGGCGCAGAACTCCGACTCCGATCGAAGAAAGGCAAAGGAAAATGATTCACTGTGAGGTGTGCCTGCGGCCATCGAGTCGCGATATCGAGCCACGGCTGAGACTGGCAGGTCTCGCAAGAGAATCGCGACGCCGAGATGCACCAGCGGATAGGCAACACCGCCAATGGATTGCGGGGTCAGCGAACAGAGCTGCTCGCCAGGAGGCCATATGCGAATGTGCCCAGCATGGTAGGCCAGTACCTCGCTCTGGCTCACCAGATTCGCTTCGTCGAGCATGCGCCAAGCAAGATACTCCGCGAGCCCTTCCTCGAGCCAAACCGGACGCTGCTTGGGATGTGGAGTTGGATCGAGGAAGAAATGGGCGTACTCATGGAGTATGCCCTTCGTTCGCTCGAGATCAGAACGGGCCGTCCATCCGGTCGAGCCGGTGAAGATCTGAATCATGTCGTCGTCGTAGAGACCGAAGGTCGTGGACCGGTCGCTCACGCCGGACCGAACGACGACCGAAAGCTGCCTTGTGATCGGTCCATCGGAAAGAGTCTCGACTGCTTCTTTTCCGAGGGCGATTGCCTCGCGCACGAACTCGACGTCTCCGGGATCCGCGCCATCGCCCACCACAGTGGAGCGTGAAGTCGATTGCCCGAATGCTGCTGACAGATTTGCTGTCAGCATGGCAAGGGCAAGCAGCAGCGCAAGCGACCCATGAAGAGAGGCCGCTGCTCGGCGAAGAAGCACTGGCGTACCTAGTGGCATACGGACCACCTGCCGATCCCTTGTTGCTGCGCAACCATTTCCGACTGTTTTAGCCGAAGTGCGAAACGCGATTGTTCCGGGATTGCCGCGATCTTGGCGAGACCCAGATCGATGAGCCGGTGATTGAGAAGTGAGAGCTCCCCTGTCCGCTATCCAACCAGAGGTATGCATGATTTGTGGAGAGGACCGCCGGATCGAACTCGATTGCCACACGCGACCCAACGAGCGTTTGCAGAAACTGATCGGTTTCCTTGCCGAAGCAGTTGGTCAGCGCTGGGAGACTGGTTCCGATGAGCGAGATCTCGCGAATCGAACCGTCGTCCATTTTGACCTGCGGCCTGCCATCCTGGAGCCACGCCGTGATGACGCCAAACTGAATCGGTGGCCTTCCCGGCGCTGGCGGCAAAGTTGCGATACCGATCTCGGCATCCACCAGGCTATCGAGCGAGAGCCACCGATCCTCATAGACGAACCGAACGTCGGTCGAGTCTTCGGGGAGCCGATAGACAAGCGCCAGGCGAATACTGGCATTGGGAAGGATCGGCGACGAGGTCGAGGCAGGGTCGTTCAGTCGGAGCGTTGCGCTCACGATCTGTGAATCGATTGCAGATGGCGCGACGCGTGCGCCGTCTCCTCTTTGGATCACCGTTGACTCAAGATGGAATGAGTGAAATGCACTTCCGCCGTTCGCAATATCGGCGATCACCACCATCCATTCATAGCCAGATTCAGCGGTCAAACCGAGCGACGGAATCGAGGACTGCCGCACCACCGTTGGAATCGATAGCTGCCACGGCCCTGAAACGAACGTTTGTGCCGGCGGACTCGTGTGCGGCTGTCCCTCGATCTCGAGACTGGACACTGCAGCATCGAACACGCCGGGATCGGCGCGGTAGAGACCCAGGTGAGTGTCGACGACGAGCCAAAGAAGTAACCCTGGTGCAATGACGCGCGCCTCGAAATACACCGCGTATGGGTCGAGCCGCTGATCGCTTACTCGGTAGCGATACGTGAATATGGCGTTTGCACGGTCAGGAGATAGAGCTGTGGGGGTGAGATCTCGGTGACATCTTCCGCCACGATGACGCTGGTGAACCAATCCTCTGCCAGGTCGCGGACGGACAGATCAGGCGAAGCCTGATCGAGTACCCCAACGGCGTGAATGTAGGTAATGCCGTCCGACAGGATGAGATTCGTCTCAGTCTCCTGGACCGCATGCCATCTGTCGGTCCAGGACACGCGATAGTCGCTGGTGGAAAAGGCACCATGACTCGCTACTGGCGCTCCAAGAGTCATGCAGGTGATGAGTACGAGAGCGGCGAGGGCAGTTCGCTGGAACATCCGCCGGAACCTCCGTGCCTCTCGGCTCGCTTCCCGGTCCTGCAGCCGCCAACGGCGAATGCGAGGGAACCGGGACGTGCCTGGTCGCGTTGTCGGGCAACTCCATGTACATTGACATATCGAATGTCGATGCATTTTCGAGGATCGTTCGACAGTTGGCAAGCGATCGATTCTTATCGCACGAGGTGGAACACGTTTCGAGGATGACGGCAGCAGCGATTTTCTTTCGGATCGGAGCTCAGCTGTGAAACGAACTGACAAGAAGAGACTGTCGCGTCGCAGAGCGCTGGCAGCCAGCACGGTACTGCTGGGATTGACACTCGATCGTTCGAAATCGAGTGCCCTTGGAGGAAGCCATCGCTTTTCCAAGGTATCGCGCTCAAGAGCAAGACCGAAACTCGTTTCGTCGTTCCAGCAAGAGATTGCCGACGTGCTTCTGTTTCGGGGCGACGTTCATCGGACTGGAGCAATGCCAGGCCCTGCCTTGGACGCCGAGCGTGTGGCTCCTGTCTGGGAGTTCATGACTGGAGATGAGGTGTGGTCGTCTCCGGTGATTTCCGAAGGTGTTGTCTTTATCGGCAGCGACGATCACCGGCTGTATGCGATCGACGCCGCTGACGGGGCCGTGCGATGGAACTTCGAGACTGGCGCAAGCATCTTCTCGACACCGGCAGTATCGGGAGACCTGGTGGTCGTTGGCAGTGACGACGGCAGGGTTTATGCGGTGGAGAGGGCGTCCGGCAACCTGGCCTGGCAATTCGAGGCCGGCGCTGGGGTCTGGTCATCTGCCGCGATCGATGCCGGAGTTGCCTACATCGGATGCGAGAACAGCAAGCTGTATGCGCTCGACCTGCTCGCCGGAGAGCCGATTTGGACGGCTGATACCGAGGATCGCATTCGATCTTCACCGACGGTTGCCGGAGGAGCGGTATTCGTTGGCAACAACGACGGGCATCTCTATGTCGTCGCAGCAGAGACCGGCGAGGTCGTCGCGAAGATTCCCACCGACGGCTCGGTACGATCCTCGGCCGCCCTTGCTGACGATACGCTCGTGTTCGGAAGTCTCGATGGTCGAGTGTTCGCGCTGAGCGCGTTCAACGGCGAGGTTCTTTGGATAGCGGAGACAAACGGACCCGTGGAGAGTTCACCAGCAATTGCCGACGGTGTTGTGTTCTTTGGCAGCCGCGATGGGACTCTGGCGGCGCGTACGCTCCATGATGGAACCGAACTGTGGTCTTTCCCCATCGGTGACGAGGTCCGCTCATCACCTGCCGTTTGTGGAGGTATCGTGACCGTGGGGTGCATGGACGGACGTGTGATCGCATTCGATGCGACGACGGGCATCGAACGATGGAGTTTTCACACAGACGGCCGGGTTTACTCATCGCCCGCAGTTTCGGGTGGAATGGTGTTTGTCGGGTCGACTGATGGTCGAGTATTGGCCTTGGGGGCCGAAGTCTGAGGCTGCCTGGTCGCCGACGGAGGAGAGCGTCTCCCGCGTACGCCGGTATGCGCAGGGCACGGAGCAATACTGCAACGTCTGGGAAAAGTTGAGTATACTTTCGAGTTGTGGCGTCGCGCCGCAAAGCGAGCGACTCAGGAGCGATCCACTCCCGAATTTTCGGGCACGGATCTGATCCAGACGTGGAGTCGTGCAAATCGCTGAAAGGCTCCGTTCGAGGGAGCCTTTTCCATGTCAGCGCACATCGAGGCGCGAGTTCCGTCGATCCAGGGAGGTCGAAAACAAAAGTGGGTAAGCAGAAATTCGAGCGCACGAAGCCGCATGTCAACGTCGGGACGATCGGGCACGTCGACCATGGGAAGACGACCTTGACGGCGGCGATCACCAAGACGTTGTCGTTGCGGGGCGAAGCGGCCTTCCGCAGCTTCGATTCGATCGACAACGCGCCGGAAGAGCGGGAGCGGGGCATCACGATCGCGATTGCGCACGTGGAGTACGAAACCGACAAGCGGCACTACGCGCATGTGGACTGCCCGGGGCACGCCGACTTCATCAAGAACATGATCACCGGGGCGGCGCAGATGGACGGAGCGATCCTGGTGGTGTCGGCGCCGGACGGGCCGATGCCGCAGACGCGGGAGCACATCTTGCTGGCGCGGCAGGTGGAAGTGCCGGCGATCGTCGTCTTCCTGAACAAAGTCGACATGATGGACGACCCGGAGCTGCTGGAGCTGGTGGAGCTGGAAGTGCGGGAGTTGTTGAGCACGTATCAGTTCCCGGGGGACGAGATTCCCATCATCCGGGGATCGGGGTTGGCGGCGCTGTCGAGTGAGAGCAAGGACCCGACCTCGCCGGAGTACGCGCCGATCTGGGAGCTGATGAATGCGGTCGACGACTACATTCCGACGCCGGAGCGGGCGATCGACCAGCCGTTCCTGATGCCGATCGAAGACGTCTTCGGGATCAAGGGACGTGGCACCGTGGTGACGGGGCGGGTCGACCGAGGCGTGGTCAAAGTGGGAGATGAAATCGAAATCGTCGGGTTGGGCGAGCAGCGCAAGGTTGTGGCCACCGGGGTGGAGATGTTCCAGAAGACGTTGGACGAAGGGGTGGCCGGAGACAACGTTGGGGTGCTGTTGCGCGGAGTGGAGCGGACGGATGTGGAGCGGGGGCAGGTGCTGTGCAAACCGGGCAGCATCAAACCGCACACGAAGTTTGCCGCCGAGGTGTATGTGCTGGGCAAGGAAGAAGGGGGACGGCACACGCCGTTCTTCAATGGATACCGGCCGCAGTTCTACATTCGGACCACGGACGTGACGGGGAGCATCCAGTTGCCGGACGGAGTCGAGATGGTGATGCCGGGCGACAACATCCAGATGACGGTGGAGCTGATCACGCCGGTGGCGTGCGAGGAAGGGTTGCGGTTCGCGATCCGGGAAGGCGGGCGCACCGTCGGCGCTGGTGTCGTCACCTCGATCATCGAGTAACAGACTCTGCTATACTCAGGAGTCGCGTTCCGCTGCGGGTTTCCGCGCTGGAGCGCGGCTCTTTGGTTGCGCCATCGACGAAGTTCGAACTAGAGGATGATGTACAATGGCAAAGAAGTCGAAGGCCGACCGGCATACGATCACGCTCGAGTGCACGACGTGCCGCGAACGGAACTACACGACTGAGAAGAACCGGCGAAACGATCCGGGTCGGCTGGAACTGAAGAAGTTCTGCGTGCGCTGCAAATCGCACCAGTTGCACCGGGAAACCCGTTAGTCGCCGCCGCGTAGCGCCATCGGGCGCGCTTAGGGTCGTAGCTCAATTGGTAGAGCAGCGGTCTCCAAAACCGCAGGTTGCGGGTTCGATTCCTGCCGGCCCTGCCACGAGAACGTCGATCGGTGGGGTGGCGCCGTTGGGTTCCGCCCCGTTTTCATGTCACGAAGACGTTGCTCGTTCGTCGAAGAGTTGAATGGATTGTCGAGATGAGCACAGCTCAGCGCCGGTCTGCCACGAAGCCGCGCCGTACAGCGACAAAGACCAAAGAGGTGGCGCCCGAGGGCGTTGCGGCTGAGGAGCAGCGTCCGGGGGAGAGTCTCTCTCGACCGCCGAAACCGGCCCCACCGAAGGAAGTCGATCCGGCGAAGCCGCGAAGCGGTCTTTCACTTCGCATGGAGCGCATTCGGCAACTCATGCGCGACACCTGGTCGGAGATCAAGAAGATCACCTGGCCGGATGGCGATACCGTGCGCCGGTTGACCGCGCTCGTCTTGGCGATGGCCTTCGTGCTTGGACTGCTGCTGGGCGGGATCGACTACCTGCTCCTCAGGGTCTTCGACGCGCTGACGTAGGTCCGCGCCGATTGGATTCGTATGACTGACACAGCTACGTCTGGACGAAAATCGATCAAGGAACGGCTTGCCCAGCGGCGCGCCGCCGAGAGCGCCCAGGGGCAGGAGCCTCTGGAAGGCGCCTGGTACGTTCTGCATACCTATTCCGGATATGAGAACAAGGTCAAGAAGTCGATCGAGAGCCGGGTCGAATCGCTCGATCTCGGCGAGCGCGTCTATGAGATCGTGGTTCCGACTCAGGAAGAGATCGAGATCCGCAGCGGTCAACGTCACACCGTGCAGCGCAAGGTCTTTCCTGGCTACGTGCTGGTTCGCATGGAGCTGGATGACGAGACCTGGTACGCGCTGCGGAACACGCCGGGCGTGACCGGTTTCGTGAGCATCAACAACAAGCCGGTGCCACTTGGAGAGCGGGAGGTGCAGGCGATCATGACCGGCATGACGGCGGAGGCGCCGAAGGTCAAGATCGCGTTCCAGCTTGGTGACACCGTGCGCATCGTCGATGGTCCGTTCGCCGATTTCCGTGGCGAGATCGACGAGATCAATCAGGAAAAAGGCAAGATTCGAGTCCTTGTATCGTTCTTCGGCCGTGAAACACCGGTCGAACTCGACTTTTTGCAGGCGGAGCGAGAGTCCTAGCGCCGGCGTTCGACCCGCCGGGAGGGTGCATTTTTGGCAAAGCGTATTCGTGCATATGTGAAACTTCAGATTCCAGCGGGCAAGGCGACGCCGGCCCCGCCGGTTGGTCCTGCCTTGGGCCAGCACGGTGTCGCGATCATGAACTTCGTCAAGGAGTACAACGAGCGCACCGCCAACATGGCTGGTCAGACCGTTCCGGTGCTGATCACCGTTTATGAGGACCGTTCCTTCACGTTCGTTACCAAGACGCCGCCGGCATCCGACCTGCTGCGCCGTGCTGCCGGCATCGAAAAGGGTTCCGCGAACGCACCGGGACGCAAGGTCGGCAAGGTCACGCAGGATCAGGTCCGTGAGATCGCCGAGACGAAGATGAAGGATCTCAACGCCATCGATATCGAAGGCGCCATGCGGCAGATCGAGGGCACCGCGCACTCGATGGGTATCGAGGTCGTCGCCTAACCAGGTTTTTCGTTTTTCACCAGTGGGAGATTCCCGCGGACGGGGATCGTTCGGACCACGGAGGTAGTACCTATGCCGAAGAGCGGCAAGAACGCGGTTGCGGCCCGCGCGAAAATCAACCGCGAGACGCTCTATTCCCCCGAAGAAGCAATCGCGCTGATGCGCGAAGCCTCATTCGCGAAGTTCGACGAAACCGTCGAGATGCATGCCCGACTGGGTATCGATCCGCGTCAGGCCGACCAGGCCGTGCGCACCACGGTAACCTTGCCGCACGGCACGGGAAGCACGGTGCGCGTGCTCGTCTTCGCTCAAGGTGAAGCCGCGCGCATTGCCGAGGAAGCGGGCGCCGACTTCGTTGGTGGCGATGAGTTGGTCGCCAGGATCAACGATGGCTGGGTCGATTTCGACGCCGCCATCGCAACGGCTGACATGATGGGCAAGGTCGGCACGCTCGGTCGCGTGCTCGGACGCCGCGGCCTCATGCCGAACCCGCGCTCTGGCACGGTCGTGCGCGCGCCGGAAGACCTCCCGGATGTGATCAAGGACCTGAAGGGGGGGCGTGTCGAGTTCCGCAATGACCGGCTGGGTATCGTGCATACCGTCATCGGCAAGAAGCGGTTCACGGACGACGAACTCAAGGAAAACCTGCTGGCGTTCGTTGACGCGCTCAACCGGGCCAAGCCATCGGGAGTCAAGGGCGTGTACTTGAAGTCGCTGGCCCTTGCGAGTACGATGGGCCCCGGCATTCGACTGGACATCGGCAAGACGCTTGCCGAAGCCGAAGGCTCTGCTCGCTAGTCAGCGTCAGCTGAGAACGCGAGCGTAGAACGAACAATTCAAGAGACCTGAGACAGCCGGCGCCTTCGGGCTCAATTTCCGGCCGAGGTCCCAATCGACGGCTTCGACCGCATTTTTCGATGCGACGCGCCCTGGGACTTCGGGTTCCAGGGCGTTTTTCTTTGACGAATTGATTCTGAGTTGGGAACAGAAAGGAGGTTAACGCAATGCCAACTTCAGCCAAAGCACAAACGATCGATGAGCTCTCCGAGCAGCTCTCCAATGCGAAGCTGATCGTGCTCACCGACTATCGCGGTTTGCGCGTCGCTGATCTGCAGGATCTGCGAACCAGCCTGCGCAAGAGTGGCGGCGAGTTTCGGGTCGCGAAGAACACCCTGACTCGCATCGCAGCCGAGAACGCGGGGATTTCGGGACTCGATTCGTACCTGGAAGGACCGCTGGCGCTGGGTCTTGCCAACGACGATATCGTCGGCTTTACCAAGTCGCTCTCGGACTTCGCGCGAACGTCGCGCATTCTCACCATTCGTGGTGGTGTGCTCGACAAGAACTTCATCACCGCGGAGCAAGTCGAAGCAATCTCGACGCTGCCCTCGAAGGAAGTTCTCCAGGGCAAGCTCCTGGGGCTCCTGCAGTCGCCAATGGCGCGCACGGTCGGTGTCCTCAGTGGCCCGAGCCGCTCCATCGCATATCTGCTTCAGGCGCGCGCCGATCAGCTCGGCGGCACGGCCATGGCGGCCGACTAACTCGACCATTCGTCCGTAGGAACGTTTTTGCCGGGGTCGCGTGAGTCGGCCCATGAAAGGAAACAACAATGAGCAACGCTGCCCTGATCGAGCAGCTCGAGAAGATGACCGTCCTCGAGATCAATGAGCTTGTCAAGGAGCTCGAAGAGCGCTGGGGCGTTTCTGCCGCGGCGCCGGTCGCAGTCGGCGGCGCAGTCGCCGCTGGTGGTGGCGCGGCCGAGGCTGGTCCGGCCGAAGAGCAGACCGAGTTCGATGTCGTTCTGACCGATGTCGGCGCGAACAAGATCCAGGTGATCAAGGTCGTGCGCGAGCTCACCAGCCTGGGCCTGAAGGAAGCCAAGGACCTGGTCGAGGCCGCTCCGAAGGCCGTCAAGGAAGGCGTCTCCAAGGACGAGGCGACCGCTGCCAAGGCGAAGCTGGAAGAAGCCGGCGCCAAGGCCGACGTCAAGTAACGCAGCCAGAACCTGTGAGAGCGAGGGTGGTCATGACCGGCCACCCTCGTTTCGTTGGTAGTCCGCGGACCGTTGCTTGCACGTTCGGGGCGAAGCGCGAACTGCGAACGCCCCGGTGGGTTTTCGAGTTGGTCTGCACGCGCGCTCGATTACGGGCAACCTGACTCAATACAGGATGGCCCGCGAACTGTCCAGGTCCGGTAGGTGAATCGGGCCAAGGGCGGTATACTTATGTGTCACGGGGTGTGGCGCAGTCCGGTAGCGCACTGGTATGGGGTACCAGTGGTCGGAGGTTCGAATCCTCTCACCCCGACCGTCTCGCTGTTGCGGCGAACCCGTTTTTCTTGATCCTCTCTGTCTTCCCGTGGGAAGCACCACGCTGCCGGAGAGCTCGCGTACATCGGTGGATCGATGCGACCGACCAATGCACAACGTTCGACATGCCGAATTCTGATTGCCGACGATGAGTCGCTCATTCGGCTCGATCTGAAAGAAATGCTCACCCACCTCGGGTACGACGTGCTGGCGGAAGTCGGCGATGGTGGCGCCGCAATCGAGCTGAGCCGCAAACTCAAGCCCGATCTGGTCATCATGGACATCAAGATGCCCGAGGTCGACGGAATCTCCGCAGCGGAGATTCTGACGCGCGAGCAGATTGCGCCGGTGGTGCTGCTGACAGCTTATTCCGACCAGGCGCTCGTGGAACGCGCGCGCGACGCGGGAGTGGTTGGATATGTGGTGAAACCGTTCCGGGAGGCTGAGCTCCTGCCAGTCATCGAGCTGTCTCTCACGCGCTTCGCCGAGTTCACCGCGCTTCGCAAGGAAGTGGGCGATCTGCGGGACGCGCTGGAAACCCGCAAGGTTGTCGAGCGGGCGAAGGGCGTGCTCATGGAAGTCCACGGTCTCCCCGAGGCTGACGCATTTCGCCGCATCCGCAAGACCAGCATGGACTCGCGAAAGTCGATGAAGGAAGTGGCCGAAGCGATCCTGTTGACTTACGAGATGGATATTTCGGCCGCGCCGGTTGGAGACACGACCGACGGTCTGTAGCTCCGATCGATGCTGATTCCCGCGGCCGGACACGGTTTCTGTGCCGGGCCGAGCGAACTGTGCCTCGATACGTCGCACGACAAATGAGCTGGTTCGAGAAGCGCTCCCAGATCAGGGGGCGCTTTCTATTGTTCCCACGGGAGGAGAGCCGGACGCTGAAGTCGTGGGCAGTTCCGTGATCGTGAGCGTGACTTCTGACGGGAAGGTGGTCACCCACTGGACGCCAGCCGGGAGAATTGCCAGTGGCTGGACAGTGTATGTACCGGCGGCGAGACTGGTCGCATCGACCACCACCTGCAGCGTGGACGAATCGAGCTCAGCCAGCGTCGCCTGCGGGGCAACCACTTCGATCGTCACTTCGTCCGGATTGACCGATGCGACGAGTCCGGGCTCGACGCCAACGATGGTGACCTGCTGGGACGGAAGCGACTGGCGTACGCCTCGTTGCGTGATCTGCACCAGCACCTCCACCTGGCCGCTCGACGGCTGGAGTATTTGCAAGCCCTCCGGCAGATCGGCAATGCCGACCGTCTGATTGAAGCTTGCGTCGGCGCCGGTGACATCGATGGGGTCGGTCGTCAACGCAACCAGCGAATCGAGGATTGCTTCGTTGCCATCGACGATGACAAACTGTGGATTGATCGTACGATCTCCAACCTCATACCCGGTCGCTGGCGTTCCTGTGATCGACGCCAGCACCGCCACGCTCTTGCCGCGCGCCGAAACCCGTACGGTTGCTTCGACTGCGGTCGGCGCGATCGTCACGCCCTCTACGAGATTGCCTTCGGCATCGCGTGCTTCCGGGATATAGATATCCTGGAACGTCTGGGTCCCACCGGATACTTCGACCGGGAGCACGACCTCGGCAACCGATTCGACCAATGAGCTCGGGCCGGTGACGAGCACGGTCTCCTGATCGGGCACGACGGTCACGGAGCGAAGACTGTTCGCATCCAGATCGAGCACCGTTGGAACGAGCGCGAGCTCTTCGGTCGCGGATCGCTCTACCTGCACGGTTGCCGTGGCTGGAGAGACCGAAGACCGCCAAACGCCGTCCGGCGGATCGAGTTCGATCGGAAGCTGATACGTTCCCGGTTCATTCACTCCGGAAAAATCGATCGTGGCAACGACGGCGTTCGCGTCGATGGGGTTGATATCCGACTCTGGTCCGGAGAGTTCGACGCGCACCGGATCGATCTCGTCGAGCAACACCAGTGAGTCATCGAGCGCTACCGATTCGACAGGCACGTCGGCAAAGGCCCGGCTCGTTTCCGGATCCTCACGGAGCGTCACGAGCGCCCACAGGATCAATGCCAATGCCAGCGACGCAAGGAAGCGAAGCGCCACTTCTCGGGTGAGATATGCACGGATGCGCTCGATGTACATCAGTCGCCGCTCTGGATCGTCTTGGTGGCAGGTTCGTTCGAGCGGCCACTGGCGGAGCTGGATCGGCGCGCGCGCATGCGGTCAGCGCTGGGAAGATGGAAGCGGCTCGTGGTTGTCCCGCTGGTTGGTTCTTCGCGATCCAGGCGCATGAGGGTGCGCAGAACGCGCCTGAGACGGTCCTGATCGAGTCCTCTGATCAGCCGTCCACTGTGCGCAACGGCAATCTGGCCAGTCTCTTCCGAGACCACAACCGCGAGCGCATCGGAGTCCTCGGTGACGCCGATTGCCGCGCGATGCCGTGTGCCCAATTGGCTCGATGCGGAGATATTGTCCGTCAGCGGAAGGACCACGCTTGCGGCAACAATGCGATCACCGCGGGTCAGCACCGATCCATCGTGCAGCGGGGAGTTGGGATAGAAGATGTTGATCAGGAGTTGGCGGGTGAGCTTGGCGTCGATGGGGACACCGGATTCCGCGTAGTCCTGCAGGCCCGTTTCGCGTTCGATGATGATCAACGCCCCATACCGCTGTCGAGCCAGTTGACCAGCTGCGCGCACGATCTCATCGATGGCTTGCTCAGTGCCGATATCGACATTGGCGGGGAAGCTCTCTCGCAGACGGGATCCGGTATGACCCAACTGTTCCAGCGCCCGCCGAAGTTCCGGTTGGAAGATGACGGGAATGGCGATCAGGAGTGCCGGCCAGGTGCGAGCGAGGATCCAATTGAGGGTTTCGAGGTCGAAAACAGTGGCGAGGATGTACACCAACGCCAGGAAGATGATCGCACCGCGGATCAGAGACGTTGCGCGTGTTCCCTGAGCAACACCGAGCAACCAGAAAATGAGCAGCGAAACGACAAAAACGTCAAATAGTGAGCGGAGGCTCCAGAGTTCGGAGAGGAGCCACCTGATCTCTGGCATGTAGAAAACGCCTCATACCCGATGTATCGAGATTCCATCGGTATCTTAGCATCGTATGGGCTTCTGACGACTCAAAGCGGGTTGACAGAACGCCAACTTCAAACCGGGTTTACCGCATCCCGCTCGATCGCGAGAAATCACGCAAACGATAATCCTCGGCGTCCAGAAAAACGTAGCGTGAGAGCCGCGAATCGAGCATGCGTGAAACGATGCGATCTTCGATACGATCGAGCTTGGCGTTCGAGGTGATCACCGTCGGCAGTTGCTCGTTATAGCGGTGATTGAGCAGCTGGAAGAGCTTTTCGCTCGCCCACGCGGTGGTGTTCTCGGTGCCGAGGTCGTCGAGCACCAGGAGGTTCGCATTTCTGATCTGCTGGAATCGCTCGTCGTAGGCAACCCCGGTCTCAGGATCGAAGGTGGCGCGAAGTTGATCCAGCAGATCGGGCACGACGCGAAAGTAGACCGCGGCCTGGACATGCCGGCTGGAGTAGGCGTTCGCTACGGCTGCCGCCAGGTGCGTTTTCCCCACCCCAACCGCGCCGTGCAGGACCAGCCAGCCATCGGTGGCGCGTGCGTACTCCCGTGCGATGCGAAAGGCTTGTTCCGTACCGCGCATCGAGGCGTCGAAGCTTTCAAAGGTCAAGTGCCGCAGCGACTCGAGATTCGAAAGGTTGCTCAGTTCGCGCGACAACTTCGCCTGCTGCCGTTCAGCCGTGCAGATGCAGGGCATCAGCTTGCCAAAATTGGGATGCCCGGGATCGACGTCGAATCGCACCCAACCCGCATCCTGGCAAATCGGGCAGTCGTAGGTTGGTTGCTCAGGACGAAGCACGCCGTCGTTGCCTATATCGACCGGGATCGAAAGGTTCGGGAGCAGATCCCCGATTCGCCGCATCTCGATTTCCTTCCCCGCGTCCATTGACGGACCAATTCTCGAGGACGCGCTGGACGTATCTCCAGTTTCGTTTGTTGTACGTGACCGCCTCGCGAATGGCGTCTTCGATCCAGTCGAGTGGATAGAGCTCCATTGCAGTTTCGATCTGATCGGTGAGCAGCGGTGTCAGCATGCCGATGTTCTTCTCGTACAGCGAGAAGATCGACGGCGCGGTCGCAGCCACGACTGCGTCGATACCCGCCACAGGCCACGCTCCCCGCTCGACCATCACCTGAGCCAACGCTTCGCGGTTTGCGCTGGACGCGGGCACGTACCAACGCTCGTCGTGCCCATCTACGGTCAGGACGACCTGGATGATCGAGTCGCGCGCGGTGGCGTACTGCAACCCACGGCGAATGCGTTGACCGAGTCTGCTCGAGCGCCGGTCTTCGTGAAAGGTTCGACTGAGCACCGAGTCCCGCACGATCGCATCCTCGCTGACCGCTGGGGGGGTCGAACCAGATTCTCCTGCCAAACGGAAGACCGCAAGCGTGACGTGAAGTTCGGTTGGGTCGTCGATCTGCGCAATCGTGTCGGTCAAGAACACACGTGGGACCGGAATCGTCTCATGCGGGGCAGCGGCGCCTGGAGAACGGCTGTCGGATGTCATCGCTGCTGCCGGTCTAGAACTGATTGTCGTGGAATGTTTGGAGGTCGGCAAAGCGAGCATTGTTCTCGAAGAAGCGGAGGTTGATGGATCCAATCGGACCGTTGCGATGTTTCGCGACGATCACTTCGGCGAGGTTCTTCCGCTCGGACTCGTGATCGAACTTGTCCTCGCGATGGATGAACATGACGATGTCTGCGTCCTGCTCGATCGAACCCGACTCTCTGAGGTCGGACAGCTGGGGACGGTGCCCGGAGCGGCTCTCGATCGCGCGGGACAGTTGCGAGAGCGCCACGACCGGAATGTCCAGCTCGCGCGCAAGCGACTTGAGCCCGCGCGAAATGTCGGCGATCTCCTGCACGCGATTCTCGCTGCGCCTGCCTTGCATGAGCTGCAGATAGTCGACGATCAGGAGGTCGAGTCCGTGTTCGGCTTGCAGCCGTCTGGCCTTCGTGCGTACGTCGGAAATCGAGAGAAGCCCCGAGTCGTCGACATAGATCGGGGAGTTCGAGAGTCGGCCGAATGCGCGAACGACGCGCTCCCATTCGTTGTCTTCGATGTGCCCCATGCGGAGCCGGTGCGAGTCGACGCCGGTCTCCGCGGCTACCAACCGTTGCACGAGCTGATCGGCGGGCATTTCCAATGAGAAGATGCCGACCGTGCGGTCGTGCTGCACAGCAGCGGCATAGGCGAACCCGAGCGCCAGCGCGGACTTGCCGAACCCTG
Organism: Thermomicrobiales bacterium; assembly: GCA_041390825.1. NCBI lineage: Bacteria > Pseudomonadati > Thermomicrobiota > Thermomicrobia > Thermomicrobiales > Thermomicrobiales bacterium. The sequence continues at coordinate 12,552 of JAWKPF010000023.1, read as the reverse complement.
GGCGCGCGGCAAGGATGATGAGGTCGGAACGCTGCATGCCGCCGAGCAGCTTGTCGAGATCGGCGAATCCGGTTGGGACACCGACGAGCGCATCGCGGGATTCGCGACTTTCACCGAGCCGTTCGAAAAAGCCCTCGAGCACCTCGTCAATCTTGGTGAACTCTTTGGTGAGCCGGCGCTGAGCTACCCCAAACACGCTCCGCTCGGCCTGGTCGAGCGCGTCCTCGACCTCCAGGTCTTCGCGATAGCCGACACTGACGATCTCGGCCCCGGCCTGGATGAGCCGTCGCTGGGTCGAGGTCCGCTCGACGATCCGGCTGTAATACTCGACGTGAACCGCAGTGGGCACGCTCTCGACGAGCGAGCTCAGGTACGCAAGGCCACCGACCGCGTCGAGTTGATTGCGTCGGCCCAACTCATCGGACAGGGTCAGGATGTCGGTCGGTTCGCGGCGATTGTAGAGATCGCGCATCGCCGCGTAGATCATGCCGTGGGCGGGCTGATAGAAGTCTTCCGGGCGCAGAATCGTTTCGACCCTGATGATGGCGTCACGGTCGAGGAGGATGCTTCCGAGAGCGGATTGCTCCGCTTCCAGATTGTGAGGTGGTAGGCGATCGATTGCTGCGACCATGCGACGGCGCTGCCTGGGGTTGGACGAACCCCCTGGTCAGATCAAACGGGAGTGATCTGGTACGGCGAGATGAGCGGATGGTAGCAGGTTCCCGGCCTGGTGCGCAGGGGAGCCGGGAACCTGCGGAAAACGTCTAGGCCTCGGCGGAGAGCTCGGCGTTTTCGTCGGCGACGAGCTCGAGCGTGGCGGCGTCCGCCTCTTCCTCATCAACGATGCCGTTGACGACGACCGTGACTTGCGGGCGCAGCTTGCCAACGAGGTTGACGGTCACCGGATGCTCGCCAGTGGTGCGGATCGGCTCGTCGATCACGATCTTGCGGCGGTCGATCTCGGCGCCGACGGCTGCCGAAAGCTTCTCGGCAATGTCACCGTTGGTGATCGAACCGAAGAGGCGGCCATTGCTGCCGGCGCGGGCCTCGAAGACGAGCTTCTGACCGCTGATGCGATCGGCCAGGCCTTGAAGCTCCTGCTCCTGGCGCTGAATCTTGCGCTGCTTGACCGCTTCGTTGGTCGCCACCACCTTCAGTTCGCCTGGCGTGGCAACGACGGCCATTCCTTTGGGGATCAGATAGTTACGGGCGTAGCCATCGGCAACGTTCTTGACCGAGCCCTTCTCACCCAGGTTTTCGACATCTTGCCGAAGCACGACTTTCATGATCTGTAATGCCTTCCAAACAGTTGGACGTAGGTTGACGACAACACGAAACAGGCGGGTCGATTCTCCGCCTGCGCAACCGCGTAACTATACCGCACGCGGGGAGAAGACGGTCCGTGAGCCCGGTCTTTCGATCCGGGCCCAGGGACCCGCTGAGAAGTTGGGGTAGCTAGAGAACGACGATGGCGGCGATTCCAGCCTTCTCGATCTTTTTCGCAAACGCGGCGACATCCTTTTCGGCAAGCTTGTCGAACTTCCTGATTTGCTTGTCGATCAACGCTTCGAGCTCGGCCGTTGCCGCTTCTGCTGCGTCCGTTGGCCGGTAGTCGCCCATTTGCACGACACCCATGATGTTCGCGATGCGGGCAATCAGCCGCGGGCCGGCGTTGATCGAGTCCCCCCAGCCCATGCGGAGGTCCGGAACCGCCAGGGTTTCCTCGATCGCGCGGACCTTGGCCGATAGCGCCGACGCCTCTTTGGCAAGCGATGCGGTGGTTTTTCCGTCCTTGGTGCGGGTTTCCCAGCGGGACAGCTGCCCACGCAGATCGCGCATGCGATTCACCGCCTTGTTGGCTTCGTCGACCTTGTTGCAGATGCGCAGGCTCAGTGCTTCCTGGGCGACGAGGTCGGCAGGATCGACCGGCGCCTCAGGCGGATTGATGACATCGAATGCAGCCGAGCGGCTGGTCTTTCCCACGGTGAGGGTTGCTGTATAGCGACCGGGAGCCACGTATGGACCACTCAGGCTCTCTTTCGCGGCCGCGTCGTCGCCATCGATTCTGGTCGGGTCGGGGTGCGTGAGATTCCAGACGAAGCGGTTCCAGCCTTTGGCCGCGGGAACTCGCAACTCTTCGGCGATTGGGTCGTCGTCGGGTTGGCGGCTGGTGAACGTGCGAAGCGGCGTCTTTGCCCCCTGAGCCGTAAAGGAGAGCGAAATCGGCTGGTCCGGTTCGTCATCCAGGTAGTACGTGATCACCGCGCCAAACGGCGGATTCTCGCCGCTATCGAGGAGGATCTTGCGGGTGTCGCCCTCGGGAGTGCGCTCGACATCGTAGCCGCCACCCATGCCGCCGAAGTAGTTGACATTGCTGGGGGCCGCGCTGCTCCAATCGACTCCCGGAAGGACGCGCAGCGCGTTCCGCGGAGCGATGAGCTGCGTCCCAACTGGTGCTCCCGTTTGGGCAATGCTGCGCAGCGGAGTCAGGTCATCCATGATCCAGATCGAGCGGCCATGCGTGCCGGCAATGAGGTCACCTTCTTTGATGATGAGCTCGAAGACCGGGGCGACGGGAAGATTCAGCTGCAGTGATTGCCAGGACGCTCCATCGTCGAAGGAGACATGCACACCGAGTTCTGTGCCGAGGTAGAGCAAACCGGGGATTTCCGGATCGGCGCGGATGACTCGCGTGAACTCGTTGTCCGGCAACCCGTGGTCGATGCGCGACCAGGTCGCCCCATAGTCGTTCGTCACCCACACGTACGGTCGATAGTCGTCGGTCTTGTAGCGCGTGCCGCACAGATACGCTTTGCCGTTCTCGAACGGAGAGAGCTCTATGCCGGTGACCATCGTCCACTCGAGCATGTCCGGTGGGGTGATGTTGGCCCAGGTCGTGCCGGCGTCGCGAGTGATATGAACCAGACCATCGTCCGAACCCGCCCAGATCGTGCCCTTTTCCCGAGGGGACTCGACCAGCGAATAGACAGTGGCGTAGGTTTCAGCGCCGACGGCATCGGAATTGACCGGGCCACCACTGACTTTCAGCGTTTCTGGGTCCGCCCGGGTGAGATCGGGACTGATGGCTTCCCACGTCTGCCCTTCGTCGGTCGTCTTGAAGACCAGGTTGCCGCCGATATACAGGGTATCCGGGTCATGCGGCGAAAAGACGATCGGATAGGTCCACGCGAAACGGTATCTGTGAGACTCGGCTCCGAGTCCCCGCCCCAGTTCTGGCCAGGTCGTGATGAGCCGGATCTGATCTCGGCGGCGATCGTAGCGCTGGAGTGAATTGCCACCGCCCGGTGAAGAGCCGATGGCGCCGACATAGAGGATGTCGTCATCGTCCGGATCGATCGCGAGGTAGCCGCTCTCGCCCGAGCCGGCCACGTAGCAATCCGACCAGGTGATGTTCGGAGCAGCGACGCGGCTGGGAATCGCGATGCTGGTGTTGTCCTGCTGGGTGCCGTAGATCGTGTAGGGGTCGCGGTTGTCGGTGCAGAGATGATAGAACTGCGCCGTTGGTTGGTTGAGAATCGACGAGAACGAGCGGCCGCCATTGTAGGAGACGTTCGCGCCGCCGTCGTTCGCCTGGATCATCCGACGGTTGTCTTTGGGATCGATCCAGACATCGTGGTTGTCACCGTGTGGCGTCGGGATTTCGGTGAAGGTGCGGCCGCCATCTGTGCTCTTCCAGAACGAGAGGTTGTTGACGTAAACGGTGTCGGGATCGACTGGATCGGCCGTGACATGGGTGTAGTACCAGGCACGCGAGAGCAGGTTCTGGTCGTCCGAGACTTTTTCCCAGGTGGCGCCGAAGTCATCTGAGCGGTAGAGACCACCTTCTGTGCGGTGCTCGATCAACGCCCAGACTCGTCCTGACTGGGCAGGCGAGGCCGAAACGCCGACCTTTCCCCAGGTGCCAGCCGGGAGTCCTCGGCGGCTGGAAATGTTCGTCCAGGTGTCGCCCCCGTCCTTGCTTTGCCAGAGCCCGGAATCCGGTCCTCCGGAGCTGATCATCCAGAACGATCGAAATGCTTCCCACACGCCGGCGTAGAGGATGCGCGGGTTGGCGTCGAGTGTGAGATCGACCGCGCCGGCGCGCTCGCTGACGAAGAGCGGATGACTCCAGGTGGCGCCGCCATCGGTCGACTTGAAAACGCCTCGCTCAGTGTTTGGGCCAAAGGCATGACCAAGGGCCGCGACCCACACTGTATCCGGATCGTTTGGGTGAACACGAATCTTCCCGATGAAGCGTGTGTCGGAAAGTCCGAGATGGGTCCAGCTATGCCCCGCATCGGTGCTGCGATAGACACCGTCACCATGTGTGACGTCGATGCGAATCGTGGTTTCACCCGTGCCCGCGTAGATAACGTTCGAATCTGAGGGCGCCACAGCCAGGGCGCCGACCGCGCTGGTGGTCAGGTAGCCATCTGTGACATTCCGCCAGTACGTGCCGCCATCGGTCGACTTCCAGACGCCGCCCGCGCACGCTCCAAAGTAGAAGGTGCTGTCATCGTGATAGCTGCCAGCTACGGCAACGACGCGTCCACCTCGGAATGGTCCGATCGAGCGCCAGCGCTGGAGTCCGTCGATCTGGATAGGTTCGGGCATGGGCGGTTCCTTTGCTGCATGAGTGCCTGATGTTTGCAGAAGGATAGCGGTATCGCCGCACCGTTCGATGGACGCTTCGAGGCCAGGGCGATCATGTTGCTGAACCGCTGATTTCATCCAGCAGCGCGGTCATCGTCTCGATCTCCTGCTGGCGGACCTCGAGCAACACTCGGGCGAGATCGGAAAGCTCGGAATGATCGGCCGAGGCGCGAGACTCGGCCAGCACGGCCACGCTCACGCGTTGGTGGTCGATCATGGCGCTCAAAAAGGAGAGATCGGGGTTCTCGGAAGTCTCGCAATACGGAAGGGACGCTGTGACGGTCGGAGCTTGCGCATCCGGGTACCAGAGCGAGCGAACGTGCCGCATGAGCTGGATCTCCCCCGCGCGACTCTCGATGATGCGAAGCGCCATGCGGCGGACACGACTGTCGCTCACCAGCGTCATTGCCTGATTTGCCATCCCCATCGCCACGGCATCGCGGGCGATGAGCGAATCGAGGCGTTCCAGATCACTTTCGAACACCAACTCAGTGGCTCGCGGAGTGGCGAATGTCGGCGTGATGCATGAGACCGGGGTCTGGGCAAGCGTCGACCACGAACCAGTGGTGAGCGAAACCGCGAGCGTCACAGCCCACAGCCAGCACTGGATCGGCCGAGAAACCGGGACACGATGCTTCGCCTGCATGGGAACTCAGAGGTGCAGCAGTCGTTTGGCAATGGTGAAGTAGATCACCAGGCCGGTTCCGTCGACGAGGGTGGTAATCAACGGCGCCGAGACGACCGCGGGATCGATCTTCAATCGGTCGATGATGAGCGGAAGGATCGCCGCGACGGCCGCCGACCAGATGCAGATGCACATAATGGTCAAGGCGATTACAAATCCGACATCGCTTCCAACATGCAGAAGCTGCGCCCGCCCGAAGGCGACAACGGCCATGACCAATCCCAGGATGACTCCCACCGCGGCCTCTTTGGCGAGCACCCAACGCACATCGCGTAGTTGAACTTCGCCAACCGCAATCGCGCGCACCAGCGTGGTCGTGACCTGGCTTCCGATGTTTCCGCCGGTGCCGATCAGAAGCGGGACGAAAAAGGCGAGCGCGACCACTTGCGCGATCTCGTCCTCGAAATGGCGCATGACAGTGCCGGTGTATGCCTCCGCCGCGAAAAGGAGCAGAAGCCAGAGGATGCGGCGTCGAAAAAGCAGCGGAATCGAGGCGAAGCGATAGGGGGTTTCCAACGGCTGCGAACCGCCCAACCGCTCAATGTCTTCGGTGGCCTCGTCTTCCAGCACCTCTGCAACATCGTCTTGCGTGATGATGCCGAGCAGACGATTGTCCGCGTCGACTACCGGCAACGCCAACAAGTTGTTGTCGACCAACAGGCGGGCGGCTGTTTCGCGATCGGCCGTGGCCTGAACACGCACCGGATCGACGACCATCAGCTCGCGCATGGGAGTGTCTTTTCGGGTCAGGACGAGCCGATGGAGCGAGAGAACGCCCAGAAGGTGCTCGAGTTCATCGACCACATAGACGTAATACATCGTCTCGGCTTCTTCGGAGACACGCTGCAGCGCGGCAATGGCCTGGGATGCCTGGAGGTCGGGCGAGATCGAAACGAAGCCGGGGGTCATGATTCCGCCAGCGGAATCCGAGGGATAGGCCAGCAGCTCGCGGATCTCCTCGGCATCGGCTGGTTCCATCTGAATCAGGATTTGCTCGGCGTGATCGGCAGGAAGCTCGTCGATGACATCGGTGGCGTCGTCCGGCGCCATTGCTTCGAGCAGATCGGCTGCGGCAGGATGCGAGAACGTTTGCAGAATTCGGGCTGCTTCGATCGGTTCGATCTCGCTCAGCAGGTCGATCAGGAGATCTTCCGGCAGGATCGCGACCATTGCGTGCAGTTCAGACGATTCGAGCTGCGGGACGATGGCGGCCCATTGATTCGGGGCCGCTTCGCGCGCAAGCGTGGTGACACGATCGGGCTGGTTGGCATCGATGGCGCTCTTGAGCTGCGCCACGAGCTCGTCAGTGTCGAAGGTGGTTCCGGTTGGCATAGGACGCCTCGATTGAAGATGCGCGGTGCGACGTCGCGGAGCGGGAGGCTTTGGGCACGCTCGGCGCGGATGGTACGCCGTTCGCCAGGAGAGGATTGCGGAAGTTGCGCGGAGTGGATGACGCGGCGGCAGCGCCGTCCGGAAGTGACACGAAAACGCCCGTTCGGACCTATCCGAACGAGCGATCACGTGCTCAGATCTGAGTGGGTGGTGACCCGCCAGGGACTCGAACCCCGAACCAGCTGATTAAGAGCCGGTTATACGCGGAGCCCGCGTACGTACGCGTTTTCCGCAGTTCGACCATCTGACCCATTTTCTCTCAACCAACTGTCTTGTGGGTCCATTATAGCAACGTTGAGAATTCCAGTAAGTCTTGACGGCATTCCCAGCGCGCAGATTTGTTCCACGAAAGTGAGTGAGAGCAGCGATTGATCCCGCAGACTGGAAAACCCATCCTCGATCTTGCCGCTTATGCTCTTACGAAGGAGACACTCGGAAGAGTTGTTGGGACCAAGAGCGGACCATGTCGGCGTGCAAGCCAACGGGTTTCCAAACAACTTGCGCAACGTCGCTTGTGAAAATCTGCAAGCGAATCTTTGAAAACTCCGAATGCTCTGAAACCGGACATATCAACCAAGCCGTGATGAATTCCATCAAGTGAGTCCCAATCATCACTTATGAAGGATCGTCAATTGCAGGAAGGCGTAGTGGTCGGCCGAGTACGATTCGGGGTAGTCCCGGCTATCGACGACATGGCAGAAACTTGTCGAGGACCCTGTTCGTGGTCGCTGCCATGGCAAACAGATGGTGTCTCAACTCAATCCGCAGCGGTCGAACGCACACTTTCAATTATGGTGATATAGCCTGCTGCAATAGAACTTGATCACGATGAGGGCAAGACCTAGACAAATCTTGAGCCAAGTCGCACCACGATCTAGGGTCCTGCCAGGCGCCATCAGATGCAATGAAGAGAATCTTGATCGCAACCAGGGGAAAGTCATCGCGACAGTTTGGTGGGCTCTGCCTGACGCAGAACATGAGATTAGGAACTCGGAGTTCGACACGTCCTCTCCCAGTCTTTTGACTTCCCTGCTCGGTTTCATGGGCTGCAGTTCCGGGTTGCTCGACTGAAGGCGTGTGCCAAAGCATGCAGCTCTACATCGAGTACCTCGAACGGATGGGCAGAACGCAAAGAATCCAAGATTGGCGGAGGCTCCTGTGAAGAGCGTTGCCTGACTGAGTCCGGCGCCATTGCTTCGAGCAGATCGGCTGCGGCTGGATGGGAGAACGTCTGCAGAATTCGGGCCGCTTCGATCGGTTCGATTTCGCTCAGCAGGTCGATCAGAAGATCTTCCGGCAAGACCGCGACCAACGCGTGCAGTTCGGACGATTCGAGCTGCGGGACGATGGCGGCCCATTGATTCGGCGCCGCTTCGCGCGCAAGCGTGGTGATGCGATCGGGCTGATTGGCATCGATGGCGCTCTTGAGCTGCGCCACGAGCTCATCGGTGTCGAAGGTGGTTCCGGTTGGCATAGGACGCCTCGATTGGAGATTCGCGGTGCGACGTCGCGGAGCGGAGGCTTTGGGCACGCTCGGCGCGGATGGTACGTCGTTCGCCGGGAGAGGATTGCGGAAGTTGCGCGGAGTGGATGACGTCGTGGCAGCGCAGGATCGAAGTGACACGAAAACGCCCGTTCGGACCTATCCGAACGAGCGATCACGCGCTCAATCTTGAATGGCTGGTGACCCGCCAGGGACTCGAACCCCGAACCAGCTGATTAAGAGTCAGATGCTCTGCCATTGAGCTAGCGGGCCGCGCGAATGCTCACCGCACAGGCGAAATCGCGACCGGAAGAGTATACCCAATCGCCTGCGGGAAGGCGAACCGGGCCGAGGGACGCAGGAGTCAGGAAGACGAGAAACGAGGGGAGATCGGGCATTCGGCTACGGGAAGGAATACACGGCTAGCGGGAAGTGAGTTCCATTCTTCCGCCAATGCCCGGCGAGACTGTGACATGCCCCGACGCTCACTGGTCGCATCAAACGGAGCCCTTTGACCATGCTCGATGTAACTCAAGGGCCGCGTAGTTTGACCGAGACTTCGGGACTATCTGGTTGCGACAGGAGTATGTGGATTGCTTGTCGACCCAAGAATTAGGTGGAGCAGCGCGTCGGAATCGTCACTATCTTCACGCGTTCTCGAGTGAGATCGAGACCTCCGTTCCGGCGAGCACATTGAGGGTTCGATGAGAACGAAATGAGGTGGGCGTTTTCTCCCACCTCATCGGTCGAGACGTCTGCTCGACGAGCCTATCGAATTTCTTGCGGTCGCTATGCCAGTTTGACGTAGAGCACGCCGTCGACATCCCACTGCGAGACTTTCATCTTGTTGTTGGATGCAACTCGAGAGATCGACGACTTGAGTCCGCGAATGCTTTGGCCTTCGCTCGGCTCGATACGAGCAACCTTTCCCTTCGACAGCTGATTGAGGATCGCGAGCGATTCCTGGGCTGCGCGGGTCATCGCCTTGGGGGCTGGCGGGGCGTCGTTCTCGCTGATGATTTGGACTTTAGCCATTGACGTGCTCCTGTTAGTTGGTTACAGCGTGCTCATAACCTTGGAAAACCGGCGTAATAATGACACACGCTGCGACAATTTGCGAAAGACAACGTCTTGTGCGCGAATGCAATATTTATCGATTCGCACGTTTGTGCTTCGCTCAGGCGTCTAGTCAGCGATCTTTGGACGCTTTGCATGCCAGGGTTGAGACTGCTCGTATGCATGCGCAACACCGAGCAGTGTCGCTTCATCGAACGCTCGTCCGAGGAACTGCAAACCAACTGGCAGATCGTTCGAGAAACCGCATGGCAACGAGATGCCAGGTATTCCCGCCATGTTCGCCGGAATGGTGAACACATCAGCGAGATACATCTGGTATGGATCGTCCATTCGATCTCCGATGCGGAACGCAGTTGTTGGAGATGTCGGCGCAACGATGACATCGACCTTTTCGAACGCGCGGTCGAAGTCTTGCTTGATCAGCGTTCGCACCTTTTGGGCTTTGACGTAGTAAGCATCGTAGTAACCGGAACTAAGCGCATACGTCCCGAGCATGATGCGGCGCTTGACTTCGCTGCCAAACCCTTCTCCCCGCGTGCGCTCATACATTTCCTTGATCGTCGGGGAATCGATACGAAGACCAAAGCGGACGCCATCGAAGCGCGCAAGATTCGCGCTGGCTTCGGCTGGCGCGGTGATGTAATAGGTGGGAAGCGCGTACTTTGTATGTGGAAGCGAGATCGGCACAAGTTCGGCGCCCAACGCCTCGAGTTCGCCGAGTGCAGTCGACACTGCCGATTCGACACCGGGCTCCATACCCGCGACGGTGTATTCCTCCGCAACCCCGATCTTCACTCCGTTCAGGTCGGATCGGAGAGTCGCGTGAAACGCAGGAACAGAATTGCGTGAGCTGGTCGAATCCCCGGGATCGTGGCCGGCAATGGCCTCGAGGACAAGCGCGGCGTCTTCGACACAGCGTGTGAAGGGTCCGATCTGATCGAGACTGCTCGCAAATGCGATCAGTCCGAGGCGCGATACGCGGCCATAGGTTGGTTTGAGTCCGACGATGCCACAGAAGCCGGCTGGTTGGCGGATGGAGCCACCGGTGTCCGACCCGAGGCCGAACATGGTTTCTCCCGATGCCACTGCGGCGGCCGGACCGCCCGATGAACCGCCCGGCACGCGCTCGATATCCCAGGGATTCCGCGTCGGAAAGAACGAGGAGTTTTCCGTCGATGAGCCCATGGCAAATTCGTCAGTGTTGCCCTTCCCAATGAATGTGGCGCCCGCGGCGCGAAGCTTGCTGACGACAGTGGCGTCATACGCGGATCGATACCCCTTGAGAATCTGCGATCCGGCAGTTGTGTGGGAATCGACCGTGACCAGCACGTCCTTGATCGAGGCGGGAATGCCGGTCAAGGGACCAGCGGCGCCGGCGGCGATTGCGACGTCCGCTGCTTTCGCCTGGGCACGCGCGACTTCTGGAGTGAGCTCGATATGGCACCGCAGGGTCGGTTCGAGGGCGTCCGCGCGTGCGAGGTGCGCTTCGGTGAGTTCTGCCGCAGAAACTTTGTGGGAATCGAGCAGCAACCGCGCTTCGGAGATCGAGAGGTTTGTCAGCTCGCTCACGACGACTCGCTTTCTCCGCCCAGCGGTGTGCGCACGACGAAGCAGTTGTCCGCGGCCCGAGGCGCATTCTGGAAGACAGCTTCCTCGTCGAACGACGGTCGCACCTCGTCGTCTCGCCAGACATTCGTCATCTGTGTGACCGAGGCGGTTGGTGGAATGGCGTCGGTGTCGAGCTCGGCGAGTACACCGATGTGCTCCAGGATGACCGAAAGCTGGTCGCGCATCCGTTCCCGCTCTGCGTCGGTCAACCCAAGGCGCGCGAGTGTGGCGACGTGATCGACGTCGGCAAGCGTCAGGGCCATATGGCAGTCCTCTTCGAACGACAGAACGGCGCCGAGTTGGCGCCGCCGACTGAGTCTAGCACGGGCCCGATGTGCAGAGCAGCACACCGCACGACCGCTGGATTGCACCGCGACGGTATCGGAACGGCCGATCGTACGATAGACTGAGCGCAACGCTGATTACGAGACGTGCTCCCCGGGGAACTCGTTCGAACATGGTATGGCAAACAAAAGTCTCGTAACCGGTCACGGCTCCTCTCGCTGGACTCGCAGGGCTTTTCTCGCATCGTCGACGCTGGCGGTGGTCGCGCTGGCCGGTTGCGGCGACGAGTCGAGCACTCGGCAGTTTGCCGGTGGTCCGCAAACGCCAGGCAATGAAGGTTCACCCGGCGCGACCGGGGTGGTTGGATCGCCTGGGTCTCCTACCGCGCTGCCAACGCAGATGCCGGTTTCTGAGCTGTTGGCGCCGCGTGGAATTGCGCTGAACATTCCCGTCGTCCAGCAACATCGCATTTCGCTGGTGAACATCTCGTCCGGCGTTCTGATCGAAATTTGGGCAGATCGAGACCGCACGATCTGGGCCGCTGCGGCCGATCCGACCGGTGAGCGGATTGCGGTGCTTTCGTCCCCCAATGGCGAGGTGGCCAGATGGGTGGTGGACTTTGTGGCGTCGGACGGTACCGCGCTCGGCCATGTCGAACTGGGGAACCGGAAGGGCACCCCTGAGCCGAAACCGGACGCGGTGGCGGCAGGACTCGGCGGTATCGCCTGGATTGCCGATACCGCGAGCGCGGCGGTATCGCTCCCAACGGGCGGCCTCCAGCAGGTGTATGCCGACGGATCGCATGTGCGGCTGCTCTCGGCTGCCAGCGCGAAGCGCCCCGCCGCAGTCGCAGTCACGCCGGACGCAGGCACAATCGCGTTTGTCAATCAGCCTTCGGGGTCCGAAGGGAGCGGCATCTATGCCGGTTCGATGAAGGCCAAGCCGATCGATCCGGTGGTGGTCCTGCAGCCGGACCGCTCCGGCAATCGTTCTGCGCACGATCTGGCGTGGATCCCCGCTGGCCGCCGCGTAGCCACTGTGATCGAACGTGAAGAATTGGGAATGCCGCAGGGAGATCTGTTCTATGTCGACACGGCTACCGGACGCCCAACGTTGGCCTGGACGTCACCCGCAGGCAGCGAAACGTGGAGCGTCGTGGCATTTGCGGTTTCACCCGATGGGAAGGTTGTCACGTTCCTGACCAACCCGACGAACCCTGGCTCGCGAAAGCCGAGTTCCGTGTGGGTGATGCAAGTGGACGGTGCTGCGCTCGAACGGTTCGAGCTTCCCATCGAGCTGCACCAAAGCCGGCTTTCCTTTTCTCCCGAAGGCATCGCGGTGGCCGGCAGCGTACGGGAGGAATCGAGCG
>JAWKPF010000022.1 GCA_041390825.1 Thermomicrobiales bacterium | reverse complement strand
GGCAAATCCGATCGGCTACGAACCGCCCGCCGAGATCGTGACGCAGGCAACCTGGTTGGCGGCGGCCAGCGACGCGACGCTGGAGATGGTTCGTGACCCACGCGATGCCGTGCGGGGCGCCGATGCGGTCTACACCGACGTCCACGTTTCCATGGGCATGGAGGAAACCGCCGCTCGCGCGGTGGCGCTGGCGCCATACAAAGTGACCACCGAGCTGATGAGCCTGGCGGCGCCACACGCGATCTTCATGCACGACCTGCCAATGCACCGAGACGAAGAGGTCGAGGCAGCAGTAGCCGATGGACCCCAGTCCGTCATCTTCGATCAAGCCGAGAACCGGTTGCACGCGCACAAGGCGCTCTTGCTGCAGATGCTGTGCTAATGCCGATCGAAACGACGTAACGAACACTACAGCTCGTGAGGCGGTCTCGCGAGCATTCTTGCAAGAGAACAACGAAAGGAACGGAGAAACACCATGGTCGAGTGCCCTGAATGCGGAGCGGAGTTCGATGCCGGAACGGTCGAAGCCGGCGAGATCATCGTTTGCCCGGATTGCGGTGTGGAACTCGAAGTGCTGACCACCGACCCGGTGACGGTCGGTCAGGCGCCTGAGGAAGGCGAAGACTGGGGCGAATAACCTCAGGTCACGTATCCGGAGTCCAGCGTCCAGTGCGTTCGCAGGACGGTGGACACTGAGCTCCGGACCCTACACCGGTGACTGGTGAGAACGAGATCACGAGAAATGGACGAGGAGATGGGAAACGTAGCGGTGCTTTGCACCCGGGTTCGAGTCGAGGAGAAGCAGCTGCTGGCCGCGTTCGTGGATGCGAACGTGCCGGCCGAGGCAGTGTCCCCCGAATCCGTCCCGTTCCCTATTCCGCGAGCGTGCCTCGCCTCCCCCACCGGTCATTCTGCCGTCACCACGCCGTCCGATCTGAATCATCGCTTTTCGATCGTGGTCGACCGGATGCAGAACCGCACGGTTGCCAGCGCGCTGATGCGCAACTATCACGCAGCGTCCACCATCACGATCGATGCGGGTATCGCGTCGGTTGGGTCGCGGCTGGATGTGCTTCACGCGCTGGCGGCGGCGGGATTGCCGCTGCCAACAACGCTGTTGGCGCTTTCGGAAAGCGCGGGACTCGCAGCCGTCGAGGAAACCGGCTATCCCGCAACGGTGTTCCCGATGCAGATCGGCCTCTCCGGTATCGGTTTGCAGGATCGGGAGATCGCCGAAGCGATCCTGGAACATCGTGACACGCTGGGCGGTTCCGCCGAGACGGTCATGGTGGTGCAGGCTGGTTACCATGACGAGAGCGACCTGATCAAGGCGATCGTCGTCGACGGTGTGGTCGTCGCATATGAAGGAACCTGCCACCACCCGAACGGGTTCGCCGGCTGCGAGCAGTTGGCCATTGCGGCGGCGGAGGCGTTAGGCGCTTCACTCGTCGGTGTCACGCTGGCGCACACGCCAGAGGGGCTCGTTGTGTGGGATGTGCGTCCGACGCCAGATTTCCGGCAGTCGATTCCAACCGGGCGTGGAACCGTCGCTGGCGCGGTTGCGGCGCTGGCCCAGAGAAAGCTCGGTAACGGCGCGGTGTCCGACTTGATCGCGCAGGCATCATTGCCGTCGCTGCTGGAAACGAAGGGACTGGGAAGTGACATTGTCCTCTCAGCCTGAGACGGTTTCGGCACGAGACCGGACAGCGATGCATGTCGATCTCCTGCATGGACTCGTCGCCATTCCGAGCTTGAGCGGCGAAGAGGGTCCCGCGGTCAACTACCTGGTCGCGGAAATGAAGGCTCGCGGGTTCGACGAAGCCTATGTGGACCGCGCAGGCAACGCTGTCGGCGTCAAGGGCAACGGTCCCACCAGGATCGTGCTGCTTGGGCACATCGATACTGTTCCGGGGGACATCCCCGTGCGCGTGGAAGACGGCGTCTTGCATGGCCGAGGCTCGTGCGATGCAAAGGGGCCGTTGGCAACTTTTGTCGCCGCGGCAGCGGAGGCGACCGGCATCAACGCCACCATCACGGTCGTTGGAGCAGTCGGAGAAGAGTCGATTGGCTCGCCCGGAGCGCACGAAGCGGCCACATGGCCAGCTCCTGATTACTGCATCATCGGCGAACCGAGCAGTTGGGACGCGGTCTGCCTCGGATACCGGGGCACCGTTTCGTTCACCTATCGCCTGAAACAGGCTGGGCGGCACACCGCCGGTCCGGGCGAGACGGTCGGTGAACTGGGCGTGCTCTTCTGGAACACGCTGCTCTCCGAACTTCAGCAGATCAATGGTGACGCCGAGGGGTATCACGCGATCGGAACGTCGCTCCGTTCGATCAACACGTTCTCCGACGGGTTGTACGACACGGTCGAAATGTCGATCGGCATTCGCATTCCGCCATCGGTGTCTTCCAAACAGGTGCTGGAAATCATCGAATCGATCCGCGATGCAGGAGAGATCGAGCTGCACGGAGTTCAGGAAGGCTATTCGACCGACAAGAAGAATCCGATGACGCCGCCATTCCTTCGCGCGATCCGCGCACAGGGAGGCAATCCACGGTTCACCCGAAAGCTGGGCACGGCGGACATGACAGTCGTCGGGCCGGTCTGGCAATGCCCTATCGTGGCCTATGGACCGGGTGACGCTTCACTCGATCACACGCCGGAAGAACGCATCGATCTCGATGACTATCTGCGCGCGGTTCGCGTCCTGACATCGGTGCTGAACGAGCTATGACGATCGATCATTTCATCAACGACCCGCTGACGAACGATGCCGATGTACGCCTGGGGGTGCTCGTCTCCCACCTGCGCACGGACGAAAAGGCCATCTTCGGATCGGCGCGCGCCAAGGGGATCGACATCACACCGGTGTTCGACCGGAAGATCGTGCTCGATCTCTCAAATCTCGAGCGAGACGCCAACCAGAGCTTCCCCTACGATGTCGTGCTCGACCGGAGCGTGGCGCACTCACGAGCGCTCTATACACTGAAAGCGCTCGAATCCTGGGGAATCCCAACGTTGAATCACACCGCAGCAGTACAGATCTGTGACGACAAGGCGCTCTGCAGCGTGGCACTGGGAGCAGCAGGAGTGCCGACGCCGCGCACATTGCTCGCCTTCTCGATCGAGTCCGCGCTCGAAGCCTGCGAGATGCTCGGCTATCCGGCTGTACTCAAGCCAGTGACTGGCTCCTGGGGTCGCTTGCTCGCGAAAGTGAATGGGCCGCAACAGGCGAAAGCGTTGCTCGAACAAAAGGTCACGCTTGGTTCGTATCAGCACGCGCTCTTCTATGTGCAGGAATATCAGGAGAAGCCAGGCCGCGACATTCGGGTTTTCGTCGTGGGCGACCGGGTGCTTGCCGCAAGCTATCGCTCGGCCGATCATTGGATAACCAATACGGCGCGTGGCGCGTCGTCAAGCAAGTGCCCGATTACGCCACAGATCGAAGAGATCGTGCTACATGCGTGCGAATCGGTCGGCGCTCGCCTCGCAGGGGTCGATCTGATCGAGACCTACGATGGTTACACGGTGTTGGAGGTCAACACCGGAGGCGAGTTTCATGGCCTGATGACCACCACAGACGTGGACATCGCCGGGGAGATCGTCGAGGAGGCCGTGCGCATCGCGCGGGCATCGGCGATCCGGCGTTTGGAAACAGTCACCACCGCGGGAGATTGACAGAACGCCCACGCATTCTTAAGCTCAATACATTGGCTTCGACGGGGAGATCCCATTGGGTCCGAAGCAGCAGAGAGCGGGTAGCTGGTGTGAATCCCGCGGATAGTCGGCCCACAGGACAAGACCCCAGAGCCGCCGGAAGAAGCGGAGCGATGGCTCCCCAGTAGAACCGGCCGGGCGCTCCCGTTAGCGAGCTCAGTCCGATCAGGATGTTCTCAGCCGTGCCAGCGCCGTTGGCAGGTTGCGACGATCGGTTGGGCTGATGAGGTCGTCCGGGAAACGAGGACGGCGAACAAAGGTGGTACCACGGAGTGAAGCCCTCCGTCCTTTGGACGTTGGGCTTCGTGCATTTTTCGACGGAGGTCGAATCGTGGGTACACCGCTCAATGTAACCGTCTTGATGTCCCGGGTCCGGGTGGAAGAAAAGCTCCTGCTCACCGAGCTGGAGAAACGCGGTGTCGCGATCAATCGAATCGACGACCGCGAGATCACGCTGGACATCGATCATCCGAACCTCCAAACCGATGTGGTCCTGGAACGCGCGGTCAATCACCTGCGGGCGCTGTATGCGCTGCGCGTCTACAACGACTGGGGTATTCCGACCGTCAACACCTATGACGTGGCCAACACCTGCGGCGACAAGCTGTTGACGACCGCGGCGCTGATGCGCCATCGAGTCCCCTCCCCCCGCACCATCATCGCGTTCACCCCGGAGTCGGCGCTGGAAGCCATCGAAACGATGGGATACCCTGTCGTCCTCAAACCGGCGGTCGGCTCGTGGGGGCGCTTGCTGGCCAAGGTCAATGACCGTGATGCCGCGGAGGCGCTGCTGGAGCACAAGGTCACGCTCGGGTCGTTTCACCACGGCGCGTTCTACGTGCAGGAGTACGTGAACAAGCCGGGACGGGATATCCGGACGTTTGTCGTTGGTGACGAAACGATCTGCGGAATCTATCGTGCGTCCAAGCACTGGATCACAAACACCGCGCGCGGCGGAGAGGCCTCGAATTGCCCGATCACGCCGGAGATCGACGAGGTCTCGCGCGCCGCGGCGCGGGCGGTCGGCGGTGGCGTGGTGGCAATCGATCTCTTCGAGACCGATCGCGGCATCCTGGTCAACGAAGTCAATTACACGATGGAGTTCCGCAACAGCATCGACACGACCGGGGTCAACATCCCTGCGAAGATCGTTGATTATGTCATTTCGGTTGGCGAGGCTGGCCGCGCGCGTGCTGAATCGAACGGCCGGGTGAGGGCAATGGCGTAGGCAACTGGCAACTGGCAACTGGCAACTGGCAACTGGCAACTGGCAACTGGCAACTGGCAACTGGCAACTGGCAAGAGAAGCCTAAAGGCGTCGTCGAGACTCGCTTCGCTCAATGGCGGAGGGGAGAGCGGAAACAGGCAGGTGGCACGCAAGCGGGCGCGACGGCTCGCGGCATCCACAAAAGCAATCACGGAAGGGCGATCACCAGGCGCAGGTCACGCCCGAGGACGAGGAAAGGGTTCGACGTTATGGCAGTGAAAACAGCAATCATTGGCGGGTCCGGATATGCCGGCGGAGAGCTCCTTCGGCTCCTGCTCGATCACCCGATGGCCGACGTGGCGCAGGTGACCTCAGAGCGGAACGCCGGCAAGTTCGTCTTTTCCGTCCATCCCAACTTGCGCAAGCGAACCCAGCTGAAGTTCTCGAGCGTGAACGACATTGGCCAGGTCGATGTCCTCTTCGTGGCGACTCCGCACGGGGCGTCGATGAAGAAGATGGAGGAGTTTCGAGCGCTGGCGCCGATCGTGATCGATTTGAGCGCCGACTTCCGGCTCAACTCGAAGGACGGCTACCCGAAGTGGTACGACCACGAGCACGAGCTGCCGGAGTTGCTGACCGAATTCGTGTACGGCATTCCCGAGTTGCACCGGGAAGAAATTCGCGAGTCGAATCTCATCTCCAGCGCTGGCTGCATGGCGACGACATCGATCCTTGGACTCTATCCCCTCTTCCAGGCGGGCGTGGTGGACCTCAGCATGCCGACGGTCATCGAGGCAAAGACAGGGTCGTCCGGATCGGGGAACTCGGCGAATCTTTCGTCGCATCATCCCGAGCGGGCTGGCGTGATCCGCTCGTTCAAACCAACCGGCCATCGTCATTCGGCGGAGATCATCCAGGAGCTGACCTTCGACGGCAACGCTCCAGAGATCGCGTTCTCGGCAACGTCAGTGGAAGCGGTGCGCGGAATTCTGGCAACCTCGCATGTCTATCTGAAAGAGCCGATGTCGGACAAAGAGGTCTGGGGAATCTACCGCGCCGCGTACAAGAACGAGCCGTTCATGCGAGTGGTCAAGGAATCGAGCGGCATCCATCGTTACCCGGAACCGAAGATTCTCTCCGGCTCGAACTACTGCGATGTGGGATTCGAACGAGATCCCGACTCGAATCGCGTTGTCGTCATGGCCGCGCTCGACAATCTCATGAAGGGAGCCGCCGGCCAGGCTGTGCAGTCATTCAACATCCGCCTCGGCTACGAAGAGACCTGCGGAATCGATTTCCCTGGACTTCATCCGATCTAGACGCGGAGCTCGGGACACGTCGCCCTGAGACAATTCCATCTGACAAGACGAGGCATGTGTGCGTCATATGGGTTCGTGCCGAATGGCGAAGCATGCGAGGTAGATGATGAAATTCGGATTTGTGATTCCTGAGGCCAGTGCGAGAGAGTTTCTGGAGTTGGCGGTCGAGATCGAACGCGCTGGATGGGACGCGGCGTTCGGCTGGGAAACGGTCTACGGGATCGATCCCTGGGTTGTGCTCGGCGGGATGGCGGCATCGACCGAGCGAATCAGGCTCGGGACATTGCTCACCCCTCCCTCGCGCCGCCGCCCATGGAAACTTGCAAGTGAGTTGGTGACGTTGGACATGGTCTCGAACGGCCGGGCAATGCTGTGTGCCGGGCTCGGGGCTATCGATACCGGATTCGCGCAGGTTGGCGAGGAAACCGACCGCAAGACACGCGCCCAGCTCATGGACGACTGCCTGGACCTGTTGCCGAAGTTCTGGAGCGGTGAACCGTTCGAGTTCCATGGCACGCATTACGATGTCGATTGGAACGCCCCCTTGGGAGCAGTCGTTCCCGTTCAGCAACCGCGTATACCGATCTGGACGGTCGGTTTGATGGGCAGTAGGGCGTCGCTTCGCCGCGCGGCACGCTGGGACGGGATTCTGCCCAACGCTCGTGACGCCGACGGGAACTGGTTGTCGCCCACTCCCGCTCAGCTGCCAGCGCTGCGCGAGGAGCTTGCGTCGCTTGGCGCGGACATGGACAGGTTCGACATCGCGCTGGAAGGGGTGACTCCTCCTGGCGACGAAGCCGCATTGGACCGCGTTCGCGCGTTGGCGGAGAACGGCGCCACCTGGTGGATCGAATCGATGTGGCAAGCGCCCGGCGGCATTCCGGCCGTGCGGGAACGGATCGCGGCGGGCCCGCCGCAACTCTAGGGAAAAGGAAGCGCACGAATGATCGTCGTCAAGATCGGAGGAGGCAGCGGGATAACCGCGGAGTCGTACGCAAACTTTGCGAAGGACTTTGCCGCGCTCGAGCAACCCGCCGTGCTTGTGCATGGCGGCAATGCCGAGTTCAGCCAGCTCAGCAAGGATCTCGGCCGTCCTCCGCGCATGGTGACGAACGAGAAGGGCCGCGTGAGCCGCTACACCGATTCCGAGACCATCGACATGATGCTGATGGCCTACGCAGGCAAGGTGAACAAGCGGATCGTGGCGCAGTTGCAGGCTGCTGGTGTCAACGCGGTCGGACTGAGCGGTATCGACGGCAAGATCGCCACCGGGCGGCGCAAGTCGACCATTCGCGTAATCGAGGATGGCAAGCCGAAAGTGCTGCGAGACGATCATGCCGGAACGATCGAGCAGGTCGATACGACGCTCATCCGGCTGCTGCTCGATGCCGGCTACCTGCCGGTGATCACGCCGCCGGCGCTTGCGCTCGAGGACGGAACCCCGATCAACGTCGATGGAGACAAGCTTTCGCTGGCGCTCGCCACCGATCTGGGCGCGAGCGCTATCTACTTCTTCTCGGACACGCCTGGGCTGCTGGCGGACAAGGACGACGAGTCCACCCTGATTCGCGAAATCGACGTGACCGACCCGGAAGCCGCGCTGGAATCTGCCCAGGGCCGCATGAAAGTGAAAGTCGAGTCGGCAATCAAGGCGATCGAGCAAGGCGTCGGCAAGGTGGTTTTCGCCGATGCACGCGTCGAGCATCCGTTGCAACGCGCGTTGGAGGGCGAGGGCACGGTCATCGACTATGCCGATCACGCGACGATTTGATGGATTGTCCGGTGTCCAGATGCAAACGCGATAAGGCTGGACCCGTACCCGATTTCCCACCCGACTTGAGCCAAAGATGAGGACACAACCGTGACGATTCCTACCCCGATGCTGGCGCTCGACCTGACCCAGGAACTGGAAACCGATCTCCAGCTGCCGCTCTATGCGAAACGCGACATCTCGCTTGTGCGCGGAGAGGGGTCGTATCTCTATGACTCCACAGGGAAGCGTTATCTCGACGCGATGAGCAACTACGGGGTGGCCGCGCTTGGGCACGCTGATCCCGTGTACGCCGCAGCGATGGCGGATCAGCTCCAAAAGTTGACCACCTGCCACCAGAGCTTCTACAACGATGCGCGCGCTGCCGCGCTCGCCGCCATCCGGCAGATCGCGCCGGACGGGTTGACGCGCTACTTCATGAGCAACTCCGGGGCAGAATCGATCGAGGCCGCGCTCAAGTTCGCCATGATGGCAACCGAGCGTCACAAGATCGTGGCATTGCGCCGCGGCTACCACGGACGCACCCTCGGCGCGCTTTCGGCGACCTTCGACCCGAAGTACCGCAAGCCGTTCGAGCCGCTGCCCATCCCGGTGACACACGTCGCATTCAACGACTACGAAGCGCTGGTGGAGCAGGTCGACGACGAGACCGCAGCCATCATCCTCGAGCCGGTGCAAGGCGAGGCCGGCATCTTCCCCGCGGATGACGACTACTTGCGGGCGGTGCGCGAGCTTGCGACGGCAAATGGAGCACTGCTGATCGCGGATGAGGTGCAGACTGGGTTTCGCACCGGCGCCCCATTTGCGATCTCCCACGCCGAGGTATCGCCGGACATTCTCTGCACCGCCAAAGCAATCGGGAACGGGTTCCCGGTGGGCGTGACGATGGTCACCGAGGCCATCTCAGAGAAAACGGTGGGCGGCGCTCATGGAACGACGTTTGGCGCGAACCCGCTCGCCAGTCGCGCGGTAGTGACAACCCTGCAAGCGTTTCAGGATCGCAATCTCTACGCCCGCTCGTCCGAGCTCGGCGAGCGCCTGATGAACGGTATCGAGTCGCTGGAGAGCCCAAAGATCCGACAGGTTCGTGGACGAGGATTCATGATCGGGGTCGAGATGAAGGAACGCATCACGCCGACCCTGCGGGCCCTCCAGGAGAACGGCGTGCTCGCGCTACCTGCCAGCCCGGTCGTTTTCCGACTCCTTCCGCCGCTGGTCTGGGAAGAGGAGCAAGTCGATGAGTTCGTGGGTGTTCTGGCCAAGGTCCTCGCCTGACCGAATCTGGCCCGGCCGCGTAGCGGTCGTGCTTCTTGCGCTTGCGATGGTCTGGCAAACGCCAGTTCCTTCGGTCGCCCAGACCACATGCGGTATGTACGCGGTCGCCACTGCCCCACAGCAGGTGGGGCACCCGCTGTCCGACGATCTCGTCGCCCTGAACGTTGCTGGCAACGAGATCGCTCGGAGCGCGTTCGCGGAACCGCGCTCGGTCGAGTCATCTCCCAAACCTGGGGTCGCACTGGTGCGGTCGCTCGGCGGTGTCTTTGCCCTGATGGACGTCAGCACTGGCGAGATAACGCCGCTGGCCATCCCGGAAGACGAGCAACCGCGGTTGATGACGACATTCGGAACGATCCGCAATGCCGCCGAATCCAACTTCATGCTCCTGACATCGGGTCCTGATGCGGTGTGGCTCGTCGATTTGTCGAACGGCGATGCGCTCGATCTGAACCAGCTGTCCGAGGATGGCCCCGACGTGATCGAGGCTGCCTCCATTTCCCCGGACGGCAACTGGCTGATCTACTTCTTCCGTAATCGAGGGTATCTCGTTTCATTGCTGTCACCTGGCCAACCGCAACCGATCGATCCGGGTCCAATCCTGGCGTTCCCCGGGTTCGATGCCGGCAACCAGGTGGTTTATGGCGTCGGTGAAGGAGGAGAGACTTCCATTCGCTCGCTCGATCCGGTTAGTGGTGAACGCATCGACCTAGCAACAGCGCCGGGTGTGCGCATCGTGCAATTTCGGCAGGGTGGCCCAACCCTGCTGGTGAACGCGACCGAGCTGATGGTGCTTGCTCCCGAAGGGAACGAGCCGACCGGGGTGTTCGAGTGGCGTGGTGTGCCATCCTCCGTGTTCGTGGACGAAGCAGGCGAGCATCTTCTCGTCGGAGACGAGATCGACGAGACAACCTGGACATGGGTCGATCTGACAACTGGATCGAACGTTGCGCTGGACGACCTGGACGGCATGTCGCCGATTGCCGACTCGACCATGCGAGACAGCTTGCTCTTCGTCCCCACGGTCAAGGTCACGCAGGGATCGCCTGGCGCTCCGTATCGCACCGTCGATCTTGCGACGGGAAACACCGTGACGGTCCTGGAGCAAGACTCGGAGGACGTCTACCAGGTCCGACCAGCGGGCGACGATGCCGGCCGGTTCTCGGTCGTGAATGCGGTCACTCCAGGGTTTGGCCGGACCTGGTTGGTGGATGCGATGCGTGGAACCGCCGAACTGGTCGCGACCTCGACCGGCAACGCCGACGCTCGAGTCTCTCCGGACGGCTGCCAACTGGCGGTGGCCGTCTTCGACATTGTTGGTGAAGGACGCACCTCGACGGTCACCGTCACGTCGCTGGTCGATGGCTCGCCGGTGGCGACGATTCCGAACGCGCTTCTGCTCGGCTGGGCGGAGACGGAACCGGCATAGCGAGAAGCGGAACGAGCGCATTGCCGCTCGTTCCCGCAACGCTTGTCCCGGGGACGCTTGTTGGCCTGTTCACCGACCCAAAGCTACAAGGACGGTTCGGCGAATTCGAGGTCGAGTCCGAACTCGCTGATTTCATCCTGTGTAATTTCCGCAAGGAGGCGGGCAATCTCGGCCACCGCCTGATCGAGCGGGACGAAAATCGCGTCCTTCTCCTTGCGCAACTTCAGTTCGATCTGGTCGTTGGCTAGGTTTCGCGCGCTTACGGCAACACGAAGCGGATTGCCGATGAGGTCAGCGTCGTTGAACTTCACGCCCGGCCGCTCATCGCGGTCGTCGTAAAGGACCTCGATGCCGATCTCTTCGAGCTCCGCATACAACCGTTCCGCGACTTCCTTCGGACGTGGATCGTCCGGAGCGGGAATCTCCACGAGAGAAACGTGGTACGGCGCGATGCTGATGGGCCAGATGATGCCCTTGTCATCGTGGCGCTGCTCCACCACGGTCGCGGCGTTACGGCCACTCCCGATTCCATACGAGCCCATGACGATCGGGTGTGAGTCACCATTGGCGTCGAGGTAGGTCGCACCGAGTTTTTCGCTGTAGCGGGTACCGAGCTTGAAAATGTTGCCCACCTCGATCGCGCGGTCCGCCTCGAGCGGGCTACCGCATTGCGGGCAGGGATAGCCTGCCTCAGCGGTGGCGATATCGGCCACCACATCGGCCTGAAAATCGCGCCCAAGGTTGACGTTTCGTGTGTGCCAACCAACGCGGTTCGCGCCAGCAACAAGATTGGGCGAGTCACGGATCGACTCATCCACGACGATGAATGCATCGCGCACACCGACTGGCGACCCATATCCAGGTTCGGCCCCGACAGCATGGATTTCTTCGACTGTCGCGGGTGTCAGAGTCCGCTCGCCACTTGCATTGCGCAGCGTGGTCTCGTTCACATCGAGGTCACCTCGAATGACCGCAAAGATGAATCGGCCGGACGCCCCTTTGTAGAAAACGGCCTTGGCCGTTCGCGAGGTTGGCACATCGAGGAAGTCCGCCAGCATCTGAATGGTGGTCGTATTGGGGGTCTCGACATCTTCCATCGCCAGGAGGGCTTCTGTCGATGGGGCATCGCGCTGGAACTTGGCCACCTCTCGATTGGCGGCATATCCACACTGATTGCAGTGCAGAATCGTGTCCTCGCCGTTCTCGGAGAACGCCATGAATTCGTGCGACGCTGAGCCGCCCATCATGCCGACATCTGCGCTGACCACCATGAACTTCAGTCCGATCCGGCGGAAGATGCGGTCATACGCTTTCCAGTGCAACCGGTAGGAATGATCGAGTCCCGCTTCATCCAGATCGAAGCTGTACGAGTCCTTCATGGTGAACTCGCGCACGCGGATGAGGCCACCACGCGAACGCGGTTCGTCCCGGAACTTCGTCTGGATGTGGTACGCGATGATCGGCAGCTGCTTGTAGGAACTGATCTCTGTGCGAGCGATATCGGTGATGACTTCCTCATGTGTGAGCGCAAGCACCATGTCTCGCTCGGCGCGGTCCTTGAAACGAGCCATCTCCGGACCAATCTGGTCGTAGCGGCCGGATTCCCGCCAGATGTCGGCCGGATGGACGACCGGCATCAGCAACTCCTGGCCGCCGATGGCATCCATTTCCTCGCGGATGATCTGCTCGACCTTGGTCACCACCCGAAAGCCGAGCGGGAGCAAGCTGATGAGGCCGGAGCCGAGCGGGCGAATCATCGCCGCGCGGAGCATCAGCTGATGACTGACGATCTCGACATCGTTCGGCGCTGCCCGCAACGTTCGCCCGAACAGGTGTGACATTCGCACGGTTGATCTGACCCCTTACTCCCAGCAATTCCGACCAATGGGAAGTCGAACAACTGCCAATTCTACTTCCCTGTGTCACGTGGAGTTGCGGGGGTTCGTCTCCTCCGTTCTCGATCAGTGAAGAAAGCACTCCTGACAGCAAGCCAGACAATACAAACGGAAGGAACGCACGCGAGAAGGCACCGCCTTCTCGGCAAGAGAAAAACCATGGGCGCCCGCGAGCACCCATGGTTCGAACGATCGATACGACGACTGCGCCGTTACTCGGCGAGCGACTGAATATAGGCCACGAGATCCATGATGTTCTCGTCGGTCAGGATCGCGCCATAGGGCGGCATCGCGCCGGCCGGGAAGTCCTTGACGACCTTCGCGTTTGGATCCTTGATCGACTCGACCAGGTAGTCCACATCCGCGATGACCTTCGTGCCATCCTCGAGCTCGACTTCGTGCCCGTACAACCCCTTCCAGGTCGGACCCACCATCTTGCTGCCATCGACCGAATGGCACGACAAGCATTGCGCGGCCAGCGCTTTCCCGGCTTCTGGATCGCCAACCAGGGCTACCGGCGATCCCGACGGCGACCCAACAGGCGAGGCGCCCGGCGAGGCAGTTCCCTCGGCGTTCAGCGCCACTCCATGTGCAGACCCGCCGATGAGTCCAGCCATGACCAATAGCATCACGACCGCGAGCAGTGCTCCTCTTCGCATACTCCTCCCTTTCTCGACCTGCGTGTCAAACACCCGCATTCACATTAGTGGGACCAGGGTCCAATTTGCAAGGAGTTCGTCCCAGGAGTAGACATCTCCACCATACTCCTCGGCAAACTCTTTTGCATCGGCCTCCGTATCGAATGGAAACACTCCGGTTCCCATCGGGGTCGGAATTTCCATTGTCACGGCATACCAGGCTGCTTTCGCATCGATCCATTCGATCGATGGTGAGCCATGCACCCATGCTCGCCGGTCATTCAGGCCTTCTTCCTGGATCGTTGCAACCATTTCGCCGGCATCGTCGAAGACCACCGCTTTTCCATCGCTATCCACGATACCGCTCGCGAAACGCTCTTCTGAGATGAGCATTCCGCACCGCTCGCAGGCGGTGCGACCAAGTTTGATCGAGGGCGGGTCTTCCCCGGATGCTTCGTCGCCACCGCAGGCGGTCAGGACGAGGGGGAGCGACGCTCCGACGAGGATGAGGTTCCTACGGGTGATCACTGGAAGTCCGTTCGCTTGAAGAGCCAGTATCCAATGGGGAGCGGCACGATGATCCACAGCGCCAGCAACGCGAGCATGAGATAGGTGTAGGTCGCGCCGAACCGGTCGACAGCGTAGATCCCGGCCGGGCCCAGCACATCGAGCGACGTGTGCAGGAGGTCGACGCTGACGAGCTTGTAGACATTCAGGGGGTTCGCAGCGGTGAAGGACAGCAACGCCTCCGGGCTCATTCCCAGCACGAGCGAGCTCCCCATGATGCCGAGGTCCCCCACGATCACGAAGAGAAGCCACATCGTGAGCGCGATTCCGAGCGCCGCAGCCGTCTGGCGTGAAAAGCTCGAGATCAGGTAGCCAACGCTGAGCATGGCCAACCCAAGCAGAAGCGTGAGCGCCACCAGCATCAGGAAATCACCCACTCCTCCGGCTCCGCCCTTGAACGCCATGACCGCGCCAGCACCGCCAAACCCGATGAGCAACATGAGCACGAGCGAGAACGCCGCCCCAATGAACTTCCCGACGTAGACCTCGAGCGAAGTCAGGGGTTGTGCCAGGAGATAGTCGAGACTGCGATCTTCCCGATCTGACGCGATCAACTGCGCGCCAATCGTGAGCGCAATGAGTGGAACCATCAGCAGCAGCAGGTTGAGCAGACCAGCCGAGGTGCGGCCGAAGCCGGCCTGGCCGGTGAGGCTCGAACCGCTCAACGCGAACGCCACGAAGCCGACAACGAGCAACGAAAAGAGAATCGTGTAGATTGCGAACCATCGGTTGCGCAATCCAACTCGGGCTTCCTTGGCCGCAATGGCTGCAACTATTGCTCTGTCCATGCGTACTGCTCCCAATCGAAGTCTTCGATATCTACGCCATTTCGCGTCATGGCCGAAAGGACGAGGGCTTTTTGATCGACGCGAATCGGCACCGAAACGACCTTGCCTTCACCCGACCCCTTGAGACCCATCTCGGTCAGCGTGTCGAGCGCCACCTGCATATGCCCGTTGCGCAGGAAGACGACGAGCCGCGATTCGCTTTCGAGCGTCTCCTTGAACTCTCGTGGTGCGCGTTCTTCCGTGAGCACACCCCCATCGAGCATGAGAATGCGGTCGGCAAGCGCCAGGACATCCTCAGGGCGATGCGAAGAGAAGATCAGCGTCATGCCGTCACGTTTCAGGCCGTGAAGGAGTTGCAAGAGGTCGGCACGCCCCTTGGCGTCCAGACTGGCGGTCGGCTCGTCCAACAGCAAGATGGACGGGTTGCCGATGAGCGCAAGCGCAAGCGCGAGACGTTGCTTCATGCCGCCGGAAAGCGCGCGAATCTCTTTGTTCGCTTCCTTCTCGAGTCCCAGCAGTGCGAGGCGGCCGAGCGACTCGTCCAAAGGAGCCCGCTTGAGCTTGGCGATGAACGCGACCATCTCGCCAATGGTCATCGGTTGCACGGGCAGGTCCTGCGGCACGTAACCAATGACGCTTCTGGCGAGCTGCCCCTGCGCCACCGGATCGTACCCGGCGATGGCGATCCTGCCCTCGTACTTCGACAGACCGAGCAAACAGCGCATGATGGTGGTCTTGCCAGCACCGTTCGGTCCCCAAAGGGCAGCGGACTCGCCAGCGCCGACTTCGAATGAAATCTTGTCGAGCGCCGGAAACTGGCCGTAGAACTTGGAGACATTCTGGACCGAGATGTTGGAAACGCTTCCCATTTCGGAGTTTCGCTCGATGCTCATGCCGATTTCACCTCATGGTTGGGGACGGCTGCAATGGGATCGAAGTGACGACGACGGCGCACATGATGCGCGCCAGCCAGCGCCGCGCCAAGAGCCACGACGCCTGAGACCCCCAGGACGACGCGACGGGATTCGGATTCCCCATCGATTGGCGGGAGATAGGGAGAGGCCGTCGCGCTCATCAGCGGGTATGGATCCTCGAACCGGACGGCTGGCCGAAACGACGGAAATGCCTTGGCAGCGAAATCGATCGCCATCGACGCCGGGCTGTAGGCAAACAACCGCAGTTCCGGATGATCGCTCAGCAAGGATTCGAACAACTGCTGCGAGACATAGGGGAGGTCACCGATCCCGTCGCCATTGGCATCGTAGCCCGCATAGTCGCTCCAATAGTTCCCTGTCCCGTCCTCGGCCCAGGAGATTCCCTTGAGCTCGCCGCGCCCAAGCACGCTCACATGCTCGGTGTTGTCGATAAAGGCGTTGTCGATGAACGTGTTGTTTTTCACTGCGGGTTGCAGCGCAACGCCGATGTCATTGAAGGCAATGACATTTCCGATGAAGTAGTGCTCGATGTTGGGTTCGCGTGGCGAGGTGTCGATCTGGATGCCAGTTTGGTTGTTGACAAACCGGTTTCCCTCGACCAGCGCGCCGTCGACGTCCTTCATGCCCAGCCCACCGCCGGTGGCGCCGACATTGTTGGAAAGCGAATTGCTGACGATGCGGACATCGCGGCTGTACATGACATAGAGACCAATGGTGTTGCTGTCGAACGAGTTCTCTTCGATGGTCGCACGGTCGCTGAACATGAGATGCATGCCATAGCGGTTGCGGTCGAATGAGTTGTTGGTGACCAGCGCGTCGTTCGAATACCAGAGAATGATGTCCCGGCCGTCGGTTGCGGTGTTCCCGTCAATGGTGACATCGTCCGAGTACCAAACGCGGATACCGTCTCCTCGCATGGCGACATCGACCGAAAGCGCCGTGACCGAATTGTTCCTGATCACCGAATTGGGAGCCTGGCGAAGATAGATCCCGAAGAGCGCATTCTCGATGCGGTTGTTGACCACAGTGGCGCCGGGAGCATCCACCAGGATAGCGCTGTCTTCCTTGTCGTGGCTCGAACCAGTGTTGCGCAGCGTGAATCCATCGATTGTGACGTCCGGCGCGGTGACCAGCACCAGGGTGCCCGCGCCGTTGCCGTCGATAACAGGGTCGTCGACCCCGATGAGCTCGATCGAGGTATCGATGGTCAGTCCACCTGGAAAGACCCCTCCGCGCACCTCGATGCGATCCCCGTCCTTGGCGAGCTGGATCGCTTCTGCGATCGTCGTTACGTCGCAGTCGCTGCAAACAACGATGTCAGCTGTTTGATTGGACTCCTGGCGCGCGTCGGCATTCGGCGCGGCCGCGAAGGAGATGAGGAGAAGCGCTGGAAGCAGACCCAGGAGCAACCACCGGGCAGCGCTGGCGCTAGGCGACCGGCGCATGGCGCCTAGCCCTCCAGTCCAGCACGATTGCGACCAGCGCGAGCAGAGCGGCCGCAACTGCGAGCCAGAATCCAGTCTCGAACGTCGCTTTCGTCGTGAACTGACCGATCACGCCTTCGCCGAAGATGCGCGGGGTGAACTCGCTGATAGAGCTGCTCAGGGCGGCGGTGGGATCGAGATTGTTCCCCGCGTAGTAGAGCCATCCAAAGAGATCGGCTACGAACACGACCGGATAGAGCACGATCGGAAGCCTGGCCAGCAGTCGCCACCAACCGGGAAGGAAGACGGAAACGACCGCCAGAATCGCCATGATGCCCAGAGCGTAGACCGAGATCATGCGCTCGATCGAGGCGGCATCGGTGAGCTTGATCATTCCGATGTAGTGGTTGAGCCCGTCGACCTCTCGCACCGAGCGCATGTCTTCGAGCTTGTTCACGTAGACATCGACCGAGAGACCCTTGGGGTACTGCGGTGCGCGAAGCACAATGTTCCAGTAGGCGAAGAAGATCGATGCAATCAGGAGGGCGGCGGAGGCGATCAGGATCGGGATCTGAATCCATGTCGCGCGTGCGCGCGCGACTGCGTTTGCCCACCATGCGTGTTTCGGTTTGTCAACTGTCGTTCCGTTGACAGGAGGAGCTCCGGCAATAGCCATGTTCAGCATCCTTGGTGCACTACGGCAAGAGGGACAAAGACGATTCTTGAACCGGGCGCCGGCCGGGTGGCCGGCGCCCGATGCTGCAACTACGGGCTAACCAGCATGTAGCCCATCATTTCGAGGTGCAGGGCCGAGCAGAACTCGGTGCAGTAGTACGGGTAGGTTCCCGGTGTGTCGGCGACAAAGGTGACCGATGTCGTCTCTCCCGGCTCGATGCTCAGGTTGATGTTCTGACCAGGCATCACGAACCCGTGCGTGGCATCCAGCGCCATCTCGACATTGGTGATGTTCATTGTGACGGTGTCACCCACCTTGATGTCGATGAAGTCGGGCCGGATCGTGCTGCGAATCGACGTCATGTAGACGGTGACATTGCTGCCATCTCGCTCGATCCGCTCTTCGCCAATCTGGGCGGCAACGTCCGACGGCGATTGCGTCATCGTGTTCCAGCCGACCTCCGGATAGACCTCCCAGATGTTCTCGAGGCGCTCCGACTTGATCATCTGGACGTAGTGCGGCTCGCCGATGCCAATCGGCATGTCGTAGATCAGTTCCAGCTGCTCGCCACTGATGTCGATCAACTGGAAGTTCTGGGGCAGCAGCGGTCCCACCGGGTGGAAGCGATCGAGCGCCCACTTGTTCATGCCGATCATGTAATGCCCGGCCGGGGAAACGGTGTCACCCTCTGCGACGCAGATGTGGCCGGTGTTGTATTGCATCGGAATCATGTCGACCAGCGTCCAGCCGTCTTCGACTCCTTCTCCGCCAACCTTCCACCGCGCGATACCGCTGTCGAGGAAGAGGCTGGTGTAGGCAAAGCCCTTGTCGTCGAACTGCGTGTGGAGGGGCCCAAGACCGAGCTCCACCTGGGCTTCGACACAAGACTCGAAGTCGAGCACCGGAACACCGAACGCATCCGGCTCGTAGTTCCCGTCGGCGATCGCTTTCTGGATCTTCTCGAAGCTATAGACGGTCACATGCGGATCGAGCTTGCCCGAGACGACGATGTACTTCCCGTCCGGGGTGACATCGGCGCCGTGCGGGCTCTTCGGCTCGGGGACTTGCCACAGCAAGCCTTCCTCGACGGCCACGGACATCGGGATCATCTGCATCCCATTCATGTCCTCGGACTTGCCCGCCGCCACGACTTCCGCCGCCTTCTCCCAGTTGATGACGGTCAGGTAGTCCATATCGCGCTGCGATGCGCCGACCTCAACCGGGGGCAGATCGCCACCGCCGGTGCCGAAGGACATCTCGGTGTTGAAGGTGTTCGAGAACATCCAGCCCATGCTCGGACCCTTGCCGGCATCGGCGAGGTCGTTCCAATACGGCGGAAGCTCGACGGAGAACGACTGATCCGGAACGATTCGGCCCGCATCGCGGTCGAACTTCCAGAAGGTCATTGCGCCGCGGTACTCATCCGCATAATTCTCGAGCGGCGCATACGCCCACGAGTGCGGAGTCGCGTATTGCGAACCGTCGATGATGTACTCGGTGTTCGGCGTCACGAACGTTCCGCCGTGGTTGCTGATGATGTGCGGGTTCTTGACGATCTGCTTGGTCTCGAAGTCGCGCAGGTCGATCACGCCGATACGGGCATTCGACTTGTCATTGATGAAAAGCCACTGTCCGTCGTACTCGCCTTCGGTCTCGCTGAGGCCGGGGTGGTGCGTGTCGCCATAGGTCAGCACCTGGCCGTTGACCGCGCCCTGGGCGAGGACTTCCTGGGTCTCGGTCGAGAACCCAAAGCCCTGCCATGGCTCGGGAGCGAAGACGGCGATGACTTTGAGCAGGCGCATCGACGGAACGCCGATTACCAGCACCTGACCAGACTGACCGCCAGAGCTAAAGATCAGGAAATCGTCGTGCACACCGCTCGGGACAAACGTCTTGAGCGCCGCCTGAACATCTTGCGGTGTAAGCCCTCGCGCTTCGGCGATGGCTTCGACACTCTCCTGAAGCGAACTTGCCTTGACGCCGTTGTCGCCCATACGTGCGCCGATGCCCAACGCGGCGCCTGTTGCGGTGACACCCGCGGCGCCCTTGATCATCGTCCGCCGGTTCACTCGTTCCTTCGCGAGATCTGTCGATATACCCATTCCGGCACCTCCGGGACTCTACTGAAACCGTACGAGGCTCAGCGACTCCCCGGAAAGCGCGATATTCACTGTTGGTGCGCCCATGCCAAGAAGCTCACTTTGCCTGCGCCGACTGTAGTGGCCAGAGCATGGCAACCCTGTGAGGGGGCTGAGGCTACCGTTACAAAATCGTAACAATCCTCACGAACCAGGAAATCCACGGCGCGAAGGGCACAAATTGGATCAGCTATTCCCTCCCGATGAGAGGGCACTTTCCAGATCTCGCCACAAGTCTTCGACATCCTCGATACCGATCGAAAGACGAAGAAGGGCAGGATGAGCCGACTCCGCGGTCCAACGTGCGCGGCGCTCGATCAATGATTCGACCCCACCGAGACTGGTGGCGGGCACGAAGATCTCGCAGCGGTCGACCACCCGTTGCGCGGCTTCCTGCCCTCCTCTTGCAACGAACGAGAGCATGGCGCCGAAGAAACCCCGCATCTGCTTCTTTGCAGTCGCATGCCCGGGATGGGCCGGGAGCCCAGGATAGTAGACATGTTCCACCGCAGGATGAGCATCGAGCCGGCGGGCCAGTTCGAGGGCGTTCTCGCACTGCCGTTCGAAACGCACCGCCAGCGTTTGCGAACCACGCCGCGCCAGCCAGCAGGTAAACCCGTCCGGTTGCGTCCCAACATCGCCACGACGACCGCGCAACCGACCGGCGAGGGCCGAGTCGTTCACGGCCACCGCGCCAAGGATCAGATCGCTGTGTCCGCCAATGTACTTGGTGACACTGTGCATGGCGCCAGCCGCGCCGTATTCGAGCGGATTCTGCGATATCGGGGTGGCAAAGGTGTTGTCGCAGAACCAGGGGATGCCCATCTCCGCGCATAGGTTGCCGACCGCTTCCAGGTCAGCGATAGCAAGCAACGGGTTGGTGGGAGTCTCTGTCCACAAGAGCGAGGCGCCGTCGAGCGTTTCGCGCAGATCGTCGAGGTTCGATTGATCGACGAAACGGACCTCGATGCCTCGCTGCGGCAGCAGTTCAGATGCACGAGCGCGAATGCCATAGTAGGCATCGTAGGGCAACACGACAGCCGTTCCATTGGCGCCTTCGGCAAGCGCCGCAATGGCGGCGGAGATTCCGGCGTTGAAGACGACCGCGTCCGTTCCATGCTCCAGTTCGGCAATCGCACGCTCGAGCTCAGTGAACCCTGGCGATCCCCCGCGCCCGTAGGAGTAAATGCCGTCGTCCGGGTTGCCTGGATCTCCGGCATGAACGAACGTCGATGAAAGCTGAATCGACGGCGAAACACCGGACCCGCTGGTGTGCTCGTTGCCGCCCTTGACTGCGATGGTTGCCGGAGCCAGTCCGTCGCCCTGCTCACCCATATCGTTCCTTCCCTCGTTCCTTTGGACAAAGCGCCCTCGACCCAATAGTGGAGATACGTCGAACTAGAAATGCCCCCGGCACGCTCGGAAAACGACGAAGGGCCGGCGGCAACCGGCCCTTCGAGCTGCATTGTCGGGCGTTGGCCTAGACGTAGATGCCGTACTCCGTTTCC
Organism: Thermomicrobiales bacterium; assembly: GCA_041390825.1. Taxonomy (NCBI): domain Bacteria; kingdom Pseudomonadati; phylum Thermomicrobiota; class Thermomicrobia; order Thermomicrobiales; species Thermomicrobiales bacterium. The sequence continues at coordinate 53,276 of JAWKPF010000022.1, read as the reverse complement.
GGATCGAAGAAGTGCAGTTTGTCTGGTGATGCCGTGACTTCCAGCTTCTGACCGCGCTCCAGCTTGATATCCGGATCCATGCGGGCGGTGATGGTATCGCCATTCTCGAGCGTCAGGTAAACGAAGATCTCGTTACCAAGCAACTCGATCACATCGACGGTGACCGGAATTCTGGAGTCAGACGGGGCGATGCCATTTGCATGGTCCCAGGGAACGAGATGCTCGGGGCGAACGCCAAGAATGACCTTCTTGCCGATGTACTTCTCCAGCGCGTTTTCTTTCCAATCCGGCACGCGCATATTGAGCACGCCCGGGTTGGATGCGTAGAGATGTCCTTCGCGCTTCTCGATGGTCGTATCGATGAAGTTCATCGACGGAGAGCCAATGAACCCGGCCACGAACTTGTTGGCCGGCATGTCATACAGCCGCTGCGGCGTATCGAGCTGCTGCAAGACGCCCAGGCTCATGACGGCGATCCGGTCGCCCATCGTCATGGCCTCGACCTGGTCGTGGGTCACGTAGATGGTCGTCGTGCTCACGCGCTCATGCAGCTTGATGAGCTCTGCGCGGGTTTGCACGCGGAGCTTTGCGTCCAGGTTCGAAAGCGGCTCGTCCATGAGGAAGACATCGGCATTGCGCACGATTGCTCGTCCCAACGCCACGCGCTGCCGCTGACCGCCGGAAAGCGCCTTCGGCTTGCGATCGAGCAATGGCTCGATATCGAGCGTCCGCGCGGCCTCTCGCACACGGCGATCGCGCTCCTGCTTGGGAACCTTGCGGAGTTTCAGCGGGTAGGCGAGGTTGTCATAGACCGTCATGTGTGGATAGAGCGCGTAGCTCTGGAACACCATGGCCACGTCGCGATCCTTCGGTGGAAGGTCATTGACCACCCGGTCGCCGATGATGATGCGGCCGTCGGAAATTTCCTCCAGGCCGGCGACCATGCGCATGGCGGTCGACTTGCCGCAGCCGGACGGACCAACCAACACCAGGAATTCCTGATCCTGGACCTCCATGTTGAGTTGGTAGACCGCCGTCACGCCACCGGAATAGCGCTTTGTGACATTGTCGAAAATGACGCGAGCCATCGTTGCCCCACTCTCTCCTGACTACGGGACGGAAGCCGTGTCGCTTCAGCCCAGAAACGCCCTCCAATTTCGATGAGCCGCCCATTCGCTTTACTCATCGCGCCCGTTACGGCGTCTTACAACGTGCACGCGCAGTTTGGCCGGGTCTTCGATTCGTGTCAAGTGCGGCGCACGTCCGGAGCGGGGCTGCAGCCACTAGAATTCGAGGAACACGTGCAGCGCATCGAAATGAGGGAAGCAGATCCGATGTCCGAGCAAGCGACGAAGCGTCCGCGAGTGGTCACGTTCGGTGAGGGGATGGTCCGGCTGACTCCGCCGCGGAACGAGCGGATCGAACGGACGATCTCGCTCGATCTGAGCCCAGGCGGCGCCGAACTCAACACCGCGGTAACGCTCGCGTGCCTGGGCGTCGAGGCGGAATGGGTCTCCCGCTTGCCCAACAATGGACTGGGACACTACCTCGCCCGCCAGAGCCGCGCGCATCAGGTCGATCTGTCGCACGTCAACTGGGTCGGTGACGAGGATGGGCGCATGGGCCTCTACCTGCTGGAGGAAGGCACCGATCCTCGTCCCTCCGCAGTGCTCTATGACCGGCAGCACTCGGCCTTCGCACGCCTGAAACCGGGAGAGTTCGACTGGGGCGAGATCTTCTCGGGCGCAAGCGCATTTCACATTTCCGGGATCACGCCAGCGGTAAGCGAAGCGGCGCGAGCCGAGTCGATGACTGCGATCCAGGCAGCCAACAAGGCGAATGTGCCGGTGTTTTTCGACTTGAACTACCGTTCGAAGCTGTGGTCCGAGGCAGAAGCGCGCCACTGCTTCATGGAGATTGCTCCGCTGGTCGACGTGATGTTCGCCTCACGCAGCGGTCTGAATACCTTCTTCGGCATCGAAGGAGACCATGAAGCCGCGATGGCGACCGCGCTTCACAAACTTGGTATCGCCGTCTGCGTGATGACCCGCAAGAAGGGCAAGCGCTCGCGCTCGCTCAAGCTTGCAGGAATGGCGCTTGGTCCAAGCGGACACCTGCACCAGACGGATTGGACCGAGGTGGAGGTCGTCGACCGGCTTGGCGGGGGAGATGCCTTTGCTGGCGGATTCATTGCCGGCTACATCGAGGACCCTGCGAATCTCAATCGGTCGCTGGAGCTCGGATTGGCCGCCTCGGCGCTCAAACACACAATGCCGGGCGATTTCCTTGCCGCCAACCGTGCCGAGATCGAAGCTGCCATCCTGGCAACCGACGGCGGCGTGCTGCAACGGTGAGACCGCGGTGATCGTTCTGATTCCGATCACCATTCAGAACTGGGAAACGGCGGCCTCGCTGGACGTCGACGAGCACCAGCGAGCGTTCGTACGTTCCAACGCCTGGTCGATCGCCGAATCGCTCTATCACCCGGAACTCGTCCCACTGGGCATCTATCGAGGCGGGACGATGGTCGGATTCGTCATGTATGGGACGGCCGAGCAAGACGGACAGGTGTGGCTGTTCCGCCTCATGATCGACAAACGGTACCAGGGACAGGGATTGGGAAAAGAAGCGTTGCAACGGGTGATCAGACGGATGCGCGACGAGGGCTACACCGAGGTCGACGTCGGCTGGCACCCCGAAAACAGTGTGGCGGAGCGTCTCTACCTGAATCAGGGGTTCGAGCCAACTGGCATCGCCGACTGGGGAGAGAAAACAGCCCGGCTCGACCTGACGCAGTAGTTCCTGCCTGCCGCCTGCCGCCTGCCGCCTGCCGCCTATAGATGCTCGATCGAAACTCCACACGATGTGGGCTTGAGCGGCTTGACCTCTCCCTGGACCTCGTGCTCGCGGGCAACCTCGGAAAGCGCGGCGCAAACCGCGTCAGCGTTCTCGGGCTCGACCAGCGTGAGGATCGTCGGACCGGCTCCGCTCAACGAGGCGCCGATCGCACCCGCCTGCCGGGCGGCATCGGTCATCGGTGTGAGATGGGGAAAGAGTCGAGCGCGGTACGGCTCATGCAGACGATCACGCATGCCGGCCGCGATGGCTTCCCGGTTGCCAGTTGCCAGCCCCCAGGTGAGCCCGGATGCGACGCCGACGTTGAACGCGGCGTCTGGCAGAGGAATCGTGGAAGGCAACGCAGCTCTGGCGGCCCAGGTGGCGCTCGTTGCCTCGGGAATAAAGGTCACAGCCATCAAGCCAAGATCGTCGCCATTGGAAAGGAGGATGGCATGAGACATCCCGACCACAGCAAGGATCGCGCCGCCGAAAAAGGCCGCGCCGACGTTGTCGCCATGCCCTTCCATCTGCCAGGAATGCAGAAAAAGATCGTTCATGCTCAATCCGAGTTGAGCAACCTCGTTGCCAGCCACCAACCCGCATGCCAGCGCGGCCGCAGAACTGCCGAGCCCACGCGCCACCGGGACATTGGCCCGAATAGCCATCGAGAACCCTGGCAGCTCCTTGCCATGCAGGTGCGCAAGTTCCTGCATGGCGTTGAGACTGTAGTTCTGCTTGTCGGCGAGCAGCGAGCCATCAGCCCCTTCGACCGTCACCGCCCCCGGCTCGCCGTCGGTGTCGATCTCGAGCTCATTCCAGAGGTCGAGCGCAAGTCCAAGCGCATCGAAACCGGGTCCGAGATTGGCGCTGGAGGCGGGAGCCTTAACGCGAAAGCGCATCGTCGAGTGTCCGTTCCAGCGCGTCCATGGTTGGCTCGATCGTGACCGGCCGGTTGACGTTCGGTCGATCCGGACCGCCGAGCGTCCCAAGGTGGTAACCAATGACCGCGTCAGCGTCTTTGAGCAATTGACCGGTGAGGACGCCGACAACCGTCGCTTCTGGATCGATGTGTCCCTCGGCGACCAGCTTTTTCACCCCTGCCAGCGATGCGGCAGAGGCGGGTTCGCAACCGATCCCCACCCGGTCGATCCATGACTTGGCAGCCAGGATCTCATCGTCCGAAACGCGCGCGACATGCCCGTCCGTCAGCTGAATCGCGCGCCGGGCGCGTTCGATGCTGGCCGGATCGCCGATCTTGATGGCGGTTGCCACGGTTTCCGCCTTGACGGCCTCATATCGGTCGAAACCCGAGTCGAAATAGTCGGCAAAGGGAGCCGCTCCCTCGGCCTGAATTGTCATCAGACGAGGGAGCCGATCGATTAGTCCGGTCTTGGCGAGATCGGATAGCGCCTTGCCGAATGCAGCTGTGTTTCCCAGATTGCCGCCCGGCAACACGATCACATCCGGGACTTCCCAGTTGAGCTGTTCGAGCATCTCGATGACAATGGTCTTCTGCCCTTCGATACGAAAAGGGTTGACCGAGTTGACGAGATAGACCGGGTACTTGTCAGTCAGCTGGCGCAACAGCGCAAGGGCGATATCGAAATCCCCGTCGACCTGCACAATTCGGGCGCCCATCGCAATCGTCTGAGCGAGCTTTCCGCCGGCGATCTTCCCTTCCGGGATGATCACAAGTCCCTGCATGCCGCCGGCCGCTGCGTACGAGGCGAGCGAGGCCGACGTGTTGCCGGTCGAAGCGCACGCGACGATCCGGGCGCCGATGGCCTTTGCATGGCTGACCCCAACGGTCATGCCTCGGTCCTTGAAGGAGGCGGTTGGATTCTGCCCCTCATGCTTCAGACCAAGCAGGCGCACACCGGCGTAGGCCGAGATACGCTCGTCCCAGTAGATGGGGGTGCGCCCCTCCGCCCGTGAAACGATGGAATCCTGGGGCAGCTGTGGCAGCATCGGTTGGTAGCGCCAAACGCCGGAAAAGAACCTGGCCCCAGTAGAATCCCGGTCGAACGCCCCCCGGTCGAGCGGGCCAAGCGCGAGATCGGCCTCGAACAAGCCACCGCATGCAGGGCAAACCGACACTGCAGACTCGGCAGTCGCAGTTGCGCCGCAGTCCATACAAATCAGCCGAATGCGGCCCAATGCGGTCGTTCGGTCGTCGAGATCTGCCGTCGAGCTCACACGAAGTCTTCAGGAACGCGCGAAATGCGCACAGAAACGTTCAGCGGCTGAGCATACCACGCTGGCCACTCTCCCCCTTATCCGTTGAGTATCCCGGAGACGTGGGCGCATTCATCGGGATACCGCTTCGCGATGCGCGCTTTCTTCAGGTTATCCCGGACGATCCACTGGGCATCTTTGTTGGGTATCCGCGCAATCTTCTCGAAGTCCGCGAAACCATCGGGATCGACCACCAGGAACACACTGATCGCATACCCCAGGGCAGCGCGCAGCCCGCGCGCATCGCCGGAAGCACGTTGGTTCGCAGGCAGAGAAAGCAACGCCTCCAGCGCGAGGCAACTCCGATCGATACCAAGTTCGGCACGGGACCGATCGATCAGGAGGGGCGGTTCGGCCAGGGCAGCCACGATTGCCCTCCATTCCAGCAGGGTCGCTTGGGCAGACCAACGATTGGTCAGGTCCCGCAAATCGTCGAAACAGGCGAATCCGATTCGCTGCATGCCCATGGCGACCCCTTCGCGAACTCGCCAGCGCGAATCGTTGGCGCCCCGATGCAGCAATTCTTCCAACAACATGCGTCGATCATGATCCGCCCGCGACCAGAGCGCGCCAGCTGTCTGGGCTGCAGTAAAGGGCAGCATCACCTCGGGAGCGTTGCCTCCTGCGCGCAGTTCACCCAGGCGACTCCAGCCGTCGATGAGATCCATCGCCCAATCGAGATCGCTCGCGGCGAGAAGATCTGCTGTGTCCGCGGCGAGCTCGAGATTGCCGCGAGGACCAGGAAGGTTCGAATGCGCCTGCAGGTACAACTGCAGCGCATCCCCGTCTTCGTGATCGATCAGTTTCTGCAGTTGCTCACGGTCGAACGACAATGCACCCTCGTTTCCGGATAGACATAGAAATGATGAACGGCGACCGAAATCGGCCGCCGCTCTCCGGATGCGTTATGTCGAAACGAGTTTAGGCGGTTACCGGGGTCTCGACTCGATGCGCGCGGACGATGGTGCGCTCCAGGTAGACGCCGTTGGTGTAATCGAACGGTCCACCGCAGGTGATGATGGTCAAGCTCTCGTTGTCGGTCGGACCGACGATCTTGTCGAGCGGCGCGTTTGCAGTGGCAAAGTTCTCACGCCAGTCGACCTCATAGGTGTAGATGACGCCGTCTTCGCCTGTGACCGAGATGGTGTCACCCTGATTCAGGTTGTTGACGTTGTAGAGCACCGCCGGCCCCACGTCCCAGTAGTCGAGGTGTCCAGCCATCAGAATATTGCCGACCGCGCCCAACCCCGGAGACTGCTTGTACCAGGAAATCACCCACGGTCCCGTCGGATCCTGCATGACGCCATCGACGATATCGATGCTCTCGACCTGTGCGTCGACGAAGGCATTCGGGATCTGAATGGCGACAGGAATAACGCCCTTCGCTTCCGGGGTCGCGGTTTGCACGAATGCGCCAGCCGGACCGGGTCGCAGACCGCCACTGGTTGGCATCTCACCCAGCGTGCTCGGCTCGATGCGGGAATCCTGCGCGAATGCGACCGTCAACCCGCCCAATGACAAGGTCGCTACCATGAGAAAAGCCCACAACGCCTTGATAAAGCGTGCCCGGGACGTTGCCATCTGTTCACTCCGTTGGTGCGTACGTACGAATGGTGAGCCTGGAATGTAACCAATTGCTCGACCGCGGATACTACTTTAACGCGCGGCAAGCGGAAAGCGTATCACCCCCAACCCGGACGTATGGTAGATCAATCTGCCGTCAGTGTCAGTATCGAATCGATCCATTGCTCGAGCTGGGCGACTCCGACAGAATCCAGCGGTGTGGTCGGCTGGCGCAGTCGATCGTTGGCAATCACCCCACGTCGCTTGAGCTCACGCTTGGCAGCGGTGACGGAGTGATCGAGCGACTGCATGGCCCACACCGAATACGGAAGCGCGCCATTCAGTAGATCAACGGCTGCTGTCCGATTCCCGGAATCCCAGGCCGCGTGGATCCGGGCGAACACGCTGGTGAAGTTGGCGGCTGGCATGCTGCCGACTGCCCCGCGCTCGAGCGCGTCGAGAATGCCCAACCCGCCCCAACCGCAAAAGACGCGCAGCTGTCCGTCGCTCTCCGCGAGCGCCGCGGAAATCGTTGCCCCCTGCGGCGTGCCTTCGGCTTTCACGTAGCAGACGTTTTTCGCCTGCCGATGAATCTGAACCCAAAGTGCCGGGGACATCGATACCCCTGTCAGTTGGGGCGCATCCTGGATCATGACCGGAATATCGACCGAGTTGCCGATTCGAGTGTAGTACTCCATCAATGCAGCAGGTCCCGGCTTGACCAGGTACGGCGGTAGCACCATCAACGCGTCCGCACCGATGGCGGCCGCGCGAACGGCACGGTCGACGGCCACCGCCGTGCCCGCGCCATCCGCCGAAACGACCACCGGAACCCTGCCGGCAACATGCTCGACGACGAGCGCTGTGACTTCGTCTCGCTCCCGGTCGGTGAGCTTATATCCCTCGCTCGCGAGGGCCAGGGTGGCCACACCGGACGCGCCTTCGGACAGCACCCAATCGATCTGCGCGCGCATCCCGGCTCGGTCGATAGCGTCCTCCGCATCGAACGGCGTGCAGAGAATCGGTATGCACCCCCGCAGCTCGGTCATGCGTCGGCGACCATTCCTTCACCCGGAACGAACGAGACACTCTCTCTCCGTTCCCAGCCTGGCTTGAAGAGTGGCAAGAAGTTGGTCTTGCGATACGGATGTTTTTCGAGCTCAGAGAAGTTGAGATCGTTCCCGAGCCCGGGTTCGGTCGGAATCTGGATACGGCCATCGACGACCTTGACCGGGTTGGTGACGATATCGTGCTCCCAATCGGCGTTGAACTCGTCGAACAGTTCCTGGATCATCAGGTTCGGCGTGCATGCGCCGATTTGGATGCATGCGGATGTCGAAAGCGGGCCCTGCGCCTGGTGCGGGGCGACCACCCCGTAGAACGCGTCCACCATGCCGCACACCAGCCGTGTGCGCAGGATCCCTCCCAGCGTGGACGGGTCGGGTTGCAAAATGTGGACCGCATTGTGGGAAAGCAGCTCGGCAAACTGGTACGGATACGAAAGGCTCTCGCCAGTGGCGATCGGCACGTTCGTGTGCTTGGCAACTTCGACCACCGCATCGATCTTCGCGAAGTCGGTCGGCTCCTCGAACCAGGCCGGTTTGTACTGCTCGATCTCGTCGGCGACCAGGATTGCTTCGTGCACACTGAAGCGCTTGTGCCCCTCGACCATGATCTGGACCTCCGGTCCGACCACATCGCGCACCGCGCCAACGATGTCGCAGGAGAGTTGGCGCTCATAGGGCGTCATGATGCGCCACGCCGCGCCGAACGGATCGAACTTGAGGGCTTTGTACCCCTTGTCCATCACGATCCTGGCGCGCTCCTGGAAGTTCTCGATGGTGCGGTCGCCCTGGTACCAGCCATTCGCATAGGCGGGGAGATCTTCGAAGCAGCGCCCGCCGAGCAGATCGTAGATCGGCCGGCCAAGCTCCTTGCCGATGATGTCCCAGCAGGCGGTCTCGATCGCAGCCACCGCGTTCATATGCACCTGGCCGCCCTCGTTGTACGGGTCACGGCCCATGCGCTGACAGATCATCTCGATCTGGAACGGGTCCATCCCTTCATAAAAGTGCGACAACTCGTGAATGGCGGCTTCGATGGTCTTGGCAAAGCCATTGAGCGAGCCTTCACCAACGCCATAGAGCCCAGGCACATCCGTGTCGAGCCGCACGAAGAGCCAATTCTTCCATGGATTGCCAACGATATACGTCGTGGCCTTTGTGATCCTCACAGGTATCCCTCCGCATGGTCTTGGGTGGGGCGACTCGCCGGGTTCGTTGGCGTGCGAGCGCGAACAACTGTCTAGCGGGATTGTCCGGTAGATCGGCGATGTTTGCTTGCAGGTATCGGACGCAGGCTCAGCCGCACCAGTCGGCAATGGTCAACGCCATCGCCCGAGCGGCGTCGTAAAGCTGATCGAGCGCCACAAACTCATCGGGCGAATGCGCCTGCGCGATGCTTCCCGGGCCAAAGATCACACCCGGGATTCCCTGATCCGCATACCAGGCAAGCTCCGACGCGGCCGTAAAGCCATCGATCCGAGGGGAACGACCGATCGACTCCAGCGCCCGCGCCACCGTTCCGACAATTGGATGATCGGGCGGGGTATCGACTGGCGGAAAGAAGACGTTGCGCGTCTTCCATGTGAATCTTGGCGGATGCTCGCGCAACCAGGGATCGGTCTTGCAGACGGTCAGCACGAACGCTTCGATCTCGTCGCGGATGCCCTCGAAGGTTTCGTTGGGCAAATACCAGATGTTGTATTCGATCGAGCAGTAGTTCGGCGCGGTACCCGGATTGGAGATCAGGTTGAGATGCCCATCCACCCCTCCACCTGGTCCACCGGTGAACATCCCGGGCATGATCGAGTTGTGTCCGCGCGGTAGCAGGGGATGCGACCGATAGATTCCCCAGTCGCGCTCGAGCCGCTGCAACGCGGTTGCGATGATGATTCCCTTTTCGATGGCGTTGACGCCACCCTCAGCGCCCAACCCGCCAGCGTGAATCGACTTGAAGCGATTGCCTGCATGGCTCTCGCGACCGTCGATCTCGATGCGCAGATGGACCAGTCCACCCTCGACTGGCAGGATATCGAGCTCGGTCGGCTCAGCGACGATGACGGCATCGACGCTTGGAAGCCGCTCCACCAACCGGCGAGTGCTCCATCCAACGACTTCTTCGTCAGCAACGATGTGCATCCAGAGATCGCCAGCGCGCTCGATACCGGCGTCGACAATAGCCTGCGCGGCAAAGACCCCGGCAGCGACGCCGGCTTTCATATCGCACGCCCCCCTGCCCCAAAGCTTTCCGTCGGCGATCTCCCCTCCCCATGCAGGGTGCGTCCAGGCAGAATCGTCGCCCACGGGAACGACATCGATATGACCATTGATCGCCAGCGACCGGCCCCCACCACTACCCGGCAGCCGAGCCGCGAGCGCCGGATAGCGCGGAGGTTCGATCCATCGCTCGACTTCGAACCCAATCGTCGCAAGCTTCTCCGCAATCAGGTCGAGACAGCGAGTCGCTTCTCCCTGGAACTCGGAATTGCCTTCACTTTGACTGTCCGACCGACACGCGACCAGCGCCCGCGTGAAATCGGTGAGATCAGCGCCGAGAGTGTCGGTGGCAGATGCGATTCGTAGCGCTGGCGTCTCCTTCATGGATCGCTGCCTAACGCTTCTTCGAGGCGTTCTCTTCCGCATTCAGGATGCTCTCGGGGAGCAACCCAATGAGCTCGATCGGCAATGGGAAGACAATCGTGGTGTTCTTCTCGGCTCCGATTTCCCCCAAGGTTTGCAGATAGCGAAGCTGCAGCGCGACTGGCTGTTCCGCGATGACATTCGCTGCTTCTGCCAGCTGTTTGCTGGCCTGGAACTCACCTTCCGCATGAATGATCTTGGCTCGCTTCTCGCGTTCGGCTTCCGCCTGGCGGGCCATCGCACGCTGCATCGACTGGGGAAGTTCGACGTCCTTCACCTCGACAATCGAAACCTTGACGCCCCACGGTTCGGTTTGCTCGTCGATGATGCGCTGGAGCTCGGAGTTGATCTTTTCGCGCTCCGAGAGCAGTTCGTCGAGCGACGACTGCCCCAGCACACTGCGCAGCGTGGTTTGCGCGATCTGCGATGTGGCCCGGATGTAGTCGGTAACGTTGGTGACAGCGGCAGACGGGTCGATCACACGGAAATACGAAACCGCATTCACGCGAACGGTCACGTTGTCGCGGGTGATGACCTCCTGGGCGGGAACGTCCATCGTGACGGTGCGGAGATCGACTTTCATCATGCGCTCGATGAACGGCACGAGCAAGATGAGTCCAGGACCTCGTGGGCCAACCAACCGCCCAAGGCGAAAGACGACGCCCCGCTCGTACTCGCGCACGATCTTGACCGATGCGAGCAACACGATCAGCAGGAAGAGGAGAACGATCAGGACAATGCCAAGCCCGACTGCGGCCATATGGTGTTGCTCCTTTCGAGCGGTTCCGGGTTGGACCCGACGAGTTGACTAGACTGGCTCGGGACTTCCCCAGGGGGGAACTGCCACCGAAGCGCCGCTTCGCTGCTCGGCTTCTGTCGCCGGTCGAACGATCACGCGCAGCCCGTCGAGTCCAATGACAACGACCGACTTTCCTTCCGCGAGCTCATGGTTGCCGGTCGATTCGTCCAGCGTCGCGCTCCAGAGCTCTCCCTGCGCGAAGACCATGCCGCTCGGCGCAAGTGTCTGTCGCACGACGCCGATGGTGCCCAGAAGTCCGTCGCGGCCGACATTCGAACGACCAAATCGCGTTTTCAAGGCCAATCCTCCTAGCATGAGGAAAAAGACCGCAAAGAGCACTGCCATGACCCAGATGGCGGGCCTGGCAATTGCGTCGTCTCCAGAATCGGATGCGGTCAGGCGAAACGATCCATAGACAAACGCCACCAACCCTCCGAGCGTGAGCAGTCCCGCCGAAGGAAGAAAGATATCGGCCACAAAGAGCAAGAATGCCGCGGCCATGATTGCCGCGCCGACCCAATCGATCTCGGTCGAGTTGTTCAGGAGCAAAGCGCCGACCGCAACAAGAACAACCCCGGTCAGCCCTGGGAGAAAACCGCCTGGTGCGGCTACTTCCAGGAAGACGCCGAACATGCCAAGGCTCAGCAAGATGTAGGCAACGGTCGGATTGGAGAGCGCGTCGATGACTCGTTCCCCCACGGAGGCGAGCGAAAGCGGCGCCATGATGGTTCCCGCTGGCGGGTTCGCCGCGCCAGCCTCATCGAACAGGGCAAGCGCGCCCATGAGTCCGAAGAGGACCGCACCCGATGCGCTCGCTTTGTTGATCGCCCGTATTCTCAATCGCGTCATCCCTGTTCCGGACGAACGGGTCGCTACGATCAATGATAGCCGGGCTGCAGTTCGAAGAATCTCGCGATCCCAAGACCCGGGCGGATTGCCTGGGCATGATCGGGTCGGACGACGGGAAATCGCTCCCTACATGAACTCGTGAGCGACGATGATCCAGGCGCTGATCGCGGTGAGCACAACGGTGATGCCCAGGGACACCCAGAAGAGGGACTTCTGGCGATGCAGTCCCCACTTGGAGAAGTTGACCAACATGATTCGCAGCCCGTTGAATGTGTGGTAGAAGACCGCTCCCACCAGCGCAATCTCCATCGGAATCAGGAAGGCATTGGAATAGACCGAAACAGCCTCGTCGTACACCTCGTGGCCGAATCCGATGAGCATGATGTCCACAATGTGGACCAACAGGAAGAAGACAATCCCAGCGCCTGCCACGCGATGCAGAATCCAGGCGTATTGTCCCAGGTCGCCACGGTAAATCGGGCGAGTGCCCAGGCTGATATGCCGGGCGATGTAGATCACCAATAACACGCCGCCCACATACGTGAGCGCGGCGAAGATGTAGAGCGACCAGGCGATCGCATCGGCCACCCAAAACGCATCTGCCAGTGGCCCGGTATTCGCGCGGCCTTGTGCTTCATCGAACGCGAAGATCGTGACTGTGCCGAGCGCGAAGAAGACGATGCCGATCACCCACCAGAGCGCGTTCACGGCCACTCGCCACCCCGGCGCTCGCACCAGATCGGTAGAAATACTCCGCATGCCGAGGATGCCGTGCCAGAGCGCAAAGAAAAGAAGCAGGAAATCGAACGTGCGCCAGAAGGGGCTGGCCCACCGGTTCGCAACGAAATCGAACACTGTCTCCGAAGGGACATTGACGAAGTGCGTGATGATGAGGTGACCGCACGCCAGGAGCACCAGCGCCAGTCCCGACACCCGGAGGAAGTACCACACGAGCCGGTCGAACCCTGGGATGCCCGCGCTGAGCTCTGAATTCGGTCGCTCTGAAACCACCGCCGACATCGACTTCAGTCCTTCCTGTCCTCTCCGGCCGCGTGAATTCGCACGTATGCGGCCTGTTCCTTGTCACGTCATTGTACGATCTTGCGGGGGCCGATTCGCGGCCGCCCGAACGGATGCAGCATGACCGAGATCGAAAAAACTGACATTCCCCGCTCCATGCCCGCGTGGATGGCTGTGGGAACACCGATCGCCGTCATGGCGGTGATCTTCTTCCTGTCGAGCCGGTCACAACTACCGGATCTCGATGGCAGCCGGGATGTGCAAAGCGTGGCTGGTCACTTTTTCGCGTACGCGGCGCTTGGCGCCTCACTGGCCGTGTTCTTGCGCTGGCTCGGCTGGAGCGCGGTAAAGGCGCTTCTGGCGGCAATCGTGCTGGCCACGATCTACGGCGTTACCGACGAGTTCCACCAATCGTTCGTTCCCAACCGCCAGACAGACGTCGAAGACTTGTTGGTCGACTTCCTTGGAGCGTGCGCAGGCGCGCTCGCCGCGATGCAATTGCTCGACTGGCGAGACGGCTCGGCTAGTGGGTCGTCGGATGCTGACCCAAACCGGCCGGCGGACGGGAATTCCTGACGAATCCTGCCAGCGCGATCAGTGTCAGCAGATAGGGCAGCGCCAGCAAGAGCTCGGTGGGAATGCCGATGCCCTTGACCTGTCCCTGGATCTGTAGCGCCTGCGCGCCCGCGAACAACAGACAGGCACCAAGCGTTCCAAGCGGCATCCAGTTGCCGAAGATAACCGCCGCCAACGCAATGAATCCGCGGCCCGCGGTCATGTCGCGTGTGAAGAGCGAGAGCGAGCCGATCGAGAGATACGCGCCTCCTGCCGCGGCCAGCATGCCACTGGCCATCACCGCGAGATAGCGCGTTCGATCGACCGCAATGCCGACACTCTCCGCCGCTTGCGGACTTTCGCCGCTCGCCATCAATCGCAGGCCCGGCTTCGTCGCGCGCAGGAAGTACCAGACGATCGGTACGGTCACGAACGCAAGCGGCACGAGGATGCTCAAGCCGCCAGCCACCGTGGGCAGCGTCTCCACGTTTGGAGTACGCCCGGCTTGACCCCATATCCGTTGTGTGAGAAAGATGGTTATTCCGGCGGCAAGCAGATTGATGGCTGTTCCGGTCACGATCTGGTCAGACCGCAGGCCGATGCTCCAGAAGGCGTGAATCAATCCCACCGCGCCGCCAGCCAAGATGGCGCAAATAAGGCCCCACCATGGATTGTGGAGGTAGTAGGTGCCCAGCACACCCACAAAGGCGCCGGTCAGCATCATTCCTTCGAGCCCGATGTTCATGACACCCGAGCGCTCGCAGATGAGACCACCCATGGCCGCAAAGATGAGCGGGGTTGCCATGCGCAGCACCGCCTTGAGCAGGTTCACGTCGAAGAAATCGGCCATACGCTTGGACCTTCCCTGCTCTTCGCCTAGAGCTCGGGCTGAACGCCCGGCTCGACGCCGATCGTGTCACTGAATTCGTCGACCCGGGTGTTGCGGCGTTTGGCCCACCAGGTCTGCACCCGGCCAGATGCGGCCAGCGCGGCAAACGAGAGGATGACGAGTCCTTGCAACACAAGCACAAGCTCTTTCGAGGTGCCGGCCTGGTTCTGCATGGCAGTGGAGCCACTGCGCAGGGTGCCGAAGAGGAGGGCCGCGAGCACGACACCGAACGGATTGTTACGCCCAACCAGACCGACGGCGATCGAGGCGAAACCATATCCCTGTGGCGCGTTGTATTGCTGTCCCAGCAAGCCAAGCGTTTCGCTCGATCCGCCAAGGCCGCCCAACGCGCCACTGATGAACATGGCGATGGTGATAGTGGCGCCCCAGCTCATGCCGGCATAGGCTGCGGCGCCCTTGCTGAGCCCGACAGTGCGCAGCCGATAGCCGAAGGTGGTGCGGAACAGGAGATACCAGATCAGGACCGCCATGAGCAATCCGAGCAAGAGCCCGGCATGCAGGCGAGTGCCGCTCAAAATGTTCGGCAAGCGCGCATCGGGCGACGCGGGATCGGTCGCCTGTAGTTGCGGATTGACCGGAAGCCATGAGTCGGCGCGCAACACCACATAGTTCACGATCTGAAAGGCAAGATAGTTGAGCATGATCGTGGTGATAACTTCATGCGCCCCCGAGACCGCCTTGAGGGCGCCTGCAATCGCCCCCCAAAGCCCACCAGCAATGGCGGCGGCAAGCAACGCCACCGGCAGATAGATGACTTTGGGAAGATCGAGGTTCCAGGCAGCGACCAGGCCGGCCGCGAGACCGCCCATGATCATCTGCCCTTCGATACCGATGTTGAACAGCCCCGCTCGATAAGCAACGGCGAACGCCAGGCCGCCGAAGATGTACGGCGTGCTGGCCGCCAACGTCTCCCCAACCGCGCGGCGGCTCCCAAATGCGCCGTCGAGCAGCGCCTTGTAGGCCTCGATCGGGTTCTGCTGTGACAGGAAAATGAAGAGCGCGCCCACGAGCAGTGCGACCGCGACCGCCAGGACGGAGGTCAGGACGGTAACGAGCGTGCCGCGAGACTTCCAGTTAGCCAACACGGATAGGCTCCCCCTCCATCTCGATCGTCTTGCCGCCCATGAGCAATCCGCACTCCGCCCGGCTGATCTTGCCGTTCGGATAGTCGCCCACGATTTTCCCCTGATAGATAACCAGGATGCGGTCCGAAAGATCGAAGATCTCGTCCAGGTCGAACGAGATCAGCAACACACCCCGCCCCTTGTCTCGCTCGGCGACCAGCTGACCATGCACGAACTCGATCGCCCCGACATCGAGCCCACGCGTCGGTTGCACCGCCAGAATGACGTTTGGTTCCCGATAGAGCTCGCGCGCGATGATGAACTTCTGTTGGTTTCCGCCCGAGAGGGCGCTCGCAGGTGTCTCGGGCCCGGGAGCGCGAACATCGAATTCCTGCATCTCCTTGGCCGCGATGTCGCGGGTCTTTGCGTAGTCGATGCGGCCGCCTCTGCTAAACGGCTCGACCGTGCTGTTGCCGAGCAACATGTTCTCGGTCAGTGAGAAGGGAAGCACGAGACCGCGATAGTGCCGATCCTCAGGGATGTACGAGAGTCCGGCTTCGCGTAGCGGAATCGGGCCCCATCCGGTCGTTTCGGTGTTGTCGAGCATGATGGTGCCGCTGTCCGGTTTCTGCAGTCCAGCGATGCATTCGACCAGCTCGGTTTGCCCGTTGCCTTCGACCCCGGCGATGCCGACAATCTCGCCTCGGCGCACCCCGAGGCTCAGCCCATCGAGCGCATCACGGTTGCCTCGTCCCTTGACCCGCAAGTCGAAGACCTGCAGCGCGGCGTCTCCCGGGTTCGCGGGCGGCCGATCGACATGCAAGCGCACATCTCGGCCGACCATCAACTCGGCGAGTTCTTCGGATGTAGTGTCTCTCGTCTCGCGTGTGCCGACGGTCTTGCCACGCCGAATCACGGTCACGCGATCGCTGATGGCGGCAACTTCCCGCAGTTTGTGCGTGATGAAGATGACCGTGTGCCCGGCTTCTTTGAGTTGCAACAGGATGGCGTAAAGATCCTCGACCTCTTGCGGCGTCAGCAGGGCTGTCGGTTCATCGAGGATCAGCGTGCGGCTCTGTTGATAGAGCACCCGCAAGATTTCGACCCGTTGCTGCATGCCGACCGGCAGATTCTCGATCAGCGCTTTGGGGTCGACACGAAGACCATAGTGCTCCGCCGTCTCGCCGACGATCTGCTCCGCCCGTTTGCGATCGAGTGTGATCGACGGTCCCTCGTTGCCGAGGATGACATTCTCGGTGACAGTGAAGCGCGAAATCAGCATGAAGTGCTGGTGAACCATGCCCAGTCCGGCGTTGGCGGCATCACGCGGACTATGGAAATGGACCTGGTTGCCATCGATGAAGATCTGTCCGCCGTCAGGCGGATAGAGCCCCATCAGGATGTTCATCAGTGTCGACTTGCCTGCGCCGTTCTCACCAAGGAGGGCATGGATTTCCCCCTGCCGCACCGACAGATCGATTCCATCGTTGGCGACCACACCGGGAAAACGTTTGACGATCCCCAGCATTTCGACTGCCAACGGCGCCTGCGGTTGAGGCTCTGCGGCCACCCGAGTCTCCACTCCTGCGAATCCGGCCCGGGCCAGACTGGTTGGGCGAACGTACATCGAATTGGCGCATTGTACCCGACGTGTCGCACTACTCAAATGCTGGGCTGATCGAGGTCGAGAGTTGGGGAGGCGATGGGCGGAGTCCGGAGTCCAGGGTCCAGGGTCCTGGGTACGGGATCGGTATGCAAAGCAAGAAAAGGAAAACCCGGGACGCTTGCGCATCCCGAGTTCTCCTGCGATTCGTCGTTCTTGGTTGTTTACGCCGCCGGGGACGCTACGGGGGAAGCAGCGCCGGCACTGCCGAATGCCTCGTACTCCTCGTCAGTGGACGGAACCACCAGCGAGCCATCGAGGATCTTCGCCTGCCACTCCTCGACCTGAGCCAGGACATCGGCCGGGACGCGGCCGTTAGGGTCCTCGAAGCCAACACCACCCTCGGCGATGCCAAGGTTATGGATGCCGCCGGTGAAGGTGCCGTTGACTTCCTGCTCGATCGCCTGGTAGACGCCCGTATCGACGCCCTTGCGCACCACGAACGCCTCATAGCCGGGCGCGTTGTGATCCTGGGTGACGTCCGCGCCAATGACCCATTGGGAACCCTGGTTGCCCAGCTCAGAAACCGCGGTGTACGCTCCCACACCGGTGAGACCCGCAACCGGGAAGATGAAGTCGGCGCCGTCGGCGAACTGCGCCAGGGCGAACTCCTTGCCCTTGTCCGGGTCGCCGAACGAATCGGCGTACGCAATGATGATCTCGGCATCCGGGTTGACCGACTCGACACCCGCACGGAATCCGACTTCATAGCGGATGACGGGTGGGATGCGCTGGCCGCCGATGATGCCAATCTTGTCTGTCTGCGTCATCAGGCCGGCAGCGACACCACCGAGGAATGCGGCTTCCTGCTCCTTGTAGAGCACGGACTGGACGTTGTCGGCCTCGACCGCCGCATCGATGATGGCGAAGTGCGCGTCGGGATACTGCGCGGCCACTGCGCCCACGGCATCGGTAAGGAGGAAGCCGACCGCAACCGTCAGCGGGCCCTGCTCGGCCCCGGCCGTAAGGTTCGGAACATACGACGGAATGTCGACCGACTCGATGACCTTCCAGTCGATGCCGAAGTCAGTAGCCGCTTTGGTGCCACCGGCATTCGCCAGGTCATTGAAGTTCTGGTCTCCGAGACCGGCAGTGTCGGTCACCATGGTGACCGTGATGGGATCCTGCGCGCCAACGGACTCGAGCGAAATGGGGAGCGCGGCCAATGCCGGAACGGCAACCGCGGCCCCAACGAACCCACGACGAGTCAAGCGAACCGTCATCCTGTTCTCCTCTACGTAGAAGACATCGTTCGTACCGAACGCGTCATACACAAAAGCGCGAGGCTAGAGCACCCGCGCTGATCGCCGGTGAGTCTACCATGGAGACGAACATAACCAGAAGTCGTCAGATGCGGATATTTTCCGCCCTCATCGGAGGTGCTACTTCGGCTGACGAACCCAATGCCCGCTCTTGCCGCCAGTCTTCTCCTGGAGGCCGATTCGCTCGATAGTCATGCCGCGATCGACCGCTTTGACCATGTCGTAAATCGTGAGCGCGGCGCCTGAAACGGCGGTGAGCGCTTCCATCTCGACGCCCGTTTGCCCGCGGGTCTCGACGGTCGCTTCGATACCGATGCCGTCCACTTCGATCGCAAACGCGATCTTCACCCTGGTGAGCATCAACGGATGGCACATGGGAATGAGGTCGGGAGTCTTCTTGGCGGCCATGATAGCCGCCACTTGCGCCACTGCCAGCACATCCCCTTTGGCGGCGCGCCCCTCGCGAATCAGCGCAACCGTCTCCGGGTGCATGCGCACGAAACCGGTGGCGACTGCTCGGCGAGCAGTGATCTCCTTCTCGCCGACATCGACCATGTGCGCGCGACCCGATTCGTCGAAATGGGTCAGCTTGGCGGACACGCGTCGTCCCTACCAGGTGAGCCCGAACTTGTCGTGCAGGTTGGCAACCGATCGTTTGGCCGCGGCAAGACAACCGTCGTAGTCGGGCCAACCCTTGTCGTCGAACTCGACTTCGGCGCTGATCGGGCCTGAGTAGCCTGCCGCGTCGACCTTTGCAAGCAATGCGGCCATATCGAGCTCGCCATCGCCCGGCGGCGGGAAGTTGAACACCCCTTCCCCGCCGATCTTGTCCTTGAAATGGAAATGGACGAGCTGGGGCAATGCGTAGTCGATGTCCTCGATCGGGTCCGCGCCGGTGTAGTAGACGACATTGCCGGGGTCGTAGTTGAAGCCGAGCACCCTCGGGCGATCGATGCGCGCCAGGATGTCGACCCCAATCTTGGCAGTCGGGAGCATGTTGCTGTCGGTCTCCATGCCGATCTTGAGCCCCTTGCTAGCGGCCTTGTCGCAAAGTTCCGCGACATTCGCAAAGTACGCCTCGCGCTCTTCCTCGGTCTTCGCGTCGCCCGTAAATGTGTTGACGATCGACATGCCAAGCCCGTCGGCAATGTCGATGACGCGACTGAAACGCTCTTTTCCTTCCTGCGTCTGGAGCTGAGTGTGGCCCGAGATGCTGACCGGATTGAGCCCGAGATCGGCAAGCTTCGTCTGGATGCGGTTTAGTTCGGCATCGGAAACCGTATCGGGATCGATGTGCTCGAACCAGCCCTTGACCGCCCCGATCTCACAATTGCGATACCCCGCCTCGGCAAGCCCTTCGAGCGCCGCGTCGATCGGCAACGGGGCGAAGACAATGGTCGATCCGAGAATCAGATTGTTTGGCATCTAGTCGACTCCATTTGCGCCTTGCTCGACTTCGAGCATGAAGTTTCCAAGTGACTGATTGAACAGGTCGGTTTGCTCCCAGAAGAGTCCATGCCCCGCTTCTGGAATGGTGGTCAGCGTGGCTCCGGGAATGGCATTCGCAATCTCGAGCGAATAGCGCAACGGCGTATAGATGTCTTCCTCACCGACGATCACATGCGCAGGTGACGAGATGAGCGGCAGACGGTCGAGCACATCGTGCGCCTTGAACGCCGCCGACTGTCGCAGATAGCTCTCCAGCGACTGTGGAAATGGCATCCGCTCGCTCTCCTCGAGCAACCCGGGCAACGGGTTTGGATCGGCATTGAAGAACCGCTCGGTGAAAACCCACAGGAAGGTGGTGCGATCCCAGGCAACGCGCCCCTGTGTTTCGAAGACGTGGTCCCACTGGGTCATCAGCTCGATCATCCAGGGGTCGCTCTTCGGCCAGGAACAGACGATGCTCACACTGCGCGTCCGGTCCGGGTAGCCGATTGCGAACTCCTGCGCAATCGCTCCACCCATCGATGCGCCTACGATGTGCGCGCTGCGCCAGCCAACCGCGTCCATCAGACCAGCCACGTCGTCGGCAAACTGGCGCATGGCATACGGTTTCGGATCGGCTCCGGCGCCGGTTTCTCCCACGTCGCGATTGTCGAACGTGAGCACAGTGAAATAGCGGCTCAGCGCCGGAACCTGTAGGCTCCAGCCAGCTCTGGGTGATCCGATTCCGTTGATCATCACAACAGGCGGACCGGAACCGGTCACCTCGTACGCGACTTCCAGATCTCCAACTGTGGTCTTCGGCATGCCATCTTTCCGGTCGTGGTTGGCGCGAACTGTTCGGCATCATATCCGATCGAACGGCGCGCCCCGTGGTGACAATTGTCCGCAATCGCCGTACGATTAGCACACACACAAGCCAACATCTCGATCGTCCGCGTTCTCCACGCTGAAGCGAGCATGCCTGATGTCCCGCACGAACCTCCCCAACCAGCCGCGAACCTGGTCAGAGCTTACCGTCGACCGCCGGGTCGTCCTGAAAACCGCGGCCTTGTTCGGCGCGCTCGTATCGGGCGGATTCGCGGTCACTCGTCGCGACGAGGCCGAGGCGCAATCGACGACAAGAGCGGTCGATTGGTACGCCATCGATCAGGATTCGTTGGTCCAGGCAGCGGACGACGAAGGCTTCATCACCATCGAAGCGGAATTCCCGTTTACCGCGGTCGGAGCCAGCTGGAGTGGCGTGCTTGGGACATGGCCCCGGGTGGAGATACGGTTGAGCCCGGACGGTGTCACCTACTCAGACATCATCGTGTTGGTGGCCGATGTCGACAACGGGCTTCCGGAGCGCGATGGCCGCGTGTTCACCCGCCTGGCGTTCAGCAACGGCGACAGCTTCATTCAGTATCGGGTGATCGATGAGGATGGCGACCCTGTCGCGATCGACAGTTTTGGATTGACGTATATCGACGCGAGCGACGGGCCGACCCTGGGTGAAGCGCAGCTCGTGGAAGCGGCCGATATCAGCGTGCCGCCCGGGATCATCTCACGGACCGGTTGGGGCGCCGACGAATCGCTCCGCTTCGCGAATGGCGTCGAGATCTTTCCGCCGCAGTACGCGCCGATCCGCCACGGCATCGTCCACCACTCCGAGACGCCAAACGCGGACGACCCTGCTGCCCAAATGCGATCGATCTACTACTACCACGCCGTCACGCGGGCATGGGGTGACATTGGCTACAACTACCTGGTCGACAAGTACGGGAACATCTATCAGGGACGGGTCGGCGGCCAGGGTGTCATCGGCAATCACTCGATGGCGCACAACGTGGGCGCCGTCGGATGCTGCCTGATTGGGAATCATCTCGTTCAGAACCCGACGCCGGCCGCGGTCAGCGGGGTGGTGGCCATTCTGTCGTTTGCGCTGCGTGGGCTCGATCCGCTCGGCTTCTCCGATTCCTGGGACCTGATCGACCTGCCGACGATCTGCGGACACCGCGACGTCAATGACACGACCTGCCCTGGCGACTTCGCCTACGACGATCTGGCCGCGATCCGCACCATGGTGGCGCAGACCCAGGCGAACCCTCCAGCAGGTCCCCCAGGCGGCTTCATCATCGGCGACGTGGTCGCAATCGCCACCGACGACGGTTCGAACCTCAATCTCCGATCTGCTCCCGGCACCGGCAGCAGCGTGAGCGGCCAGCTTCCGGACGGGAGCATTGCCGGAGTCGTCGCGGGACCATCCCTGGCAACTGGCACCAATTGGTATCGGGTCAATGCCGCTGCCGGAAACGGCTGGGTGTCGGCCGAGTTCCTCCAGTTGGCGCCCGCCGGCACGATCAACTCCGCCCGCTTCGCAGTAGGCGACACGATCCAGGTCTCCGCTTCGTCGGCAGCCTTGCGGGCGCAGCCCAAAGCATCCAGCGATCTCCTCTCGACGATCACCACCGGGACGCAGATGTGGGTGGAAGTTGGTCCGCGCTTCCGGGATGGCATCGTCTGGTACCAGGTGACGGGAATCGGTGGCGATGAGCGATATGGCTGGACCGACCAATCCAAGTATCAGAAGGTTTCGTCCGGACCGCCCGACAACACTCCACCGCAACCTGGCGATAGCGTCATCACGATCTCGTCGGTCAACTTCCGCATCGGCCCGACAACCTCGGCCGCGATCATCACCTTGCTGCCCGTTGGCGTCACCGGAACCGTTCTTGGCGGCCCGACGGCAGCCAATGGCTACAACTGGTATCAGTTGCAAACCGCGTACGGCATCGGATGGTGCGCGGGCAGCTTCCTCCGCAAGACGGCAAGCGGCGAGCCCACCAGTCCCACCCCGACTCGAACGCCAGGGCCCACCCGGACACCGTCTCCAACCCCGCCGCCCGGCTCCGCCTTCGCAATTGGAGACACCGTCCGCTCGACGAGCGCGGTCAACTTCCGATCGAGCCCATCGATAACGGGAGGGTTGCTCCGCACGCTTTCCACCGGAACAACCGGCACCGTTCTGGCTGGCCCGGTGAGCGCCAGCGGCTATCTCTGGTATCAACTGCAGATTTCAGGGGTGTCCGGTTGGTCGGCGGGGGAATTCTTCGTGAAGGTTTCCGGTCCAACGCAATCACCGACCCCGTCGCCGACCGCACCCACAAGTGGCATCCAGATCGGCGACACGGTCCGAACGATCAGTGCAGCGAACATCCGCTCCGGCCCCAGCCTGACCGCTGGCATTCTGACGACACTACCCGCGGAGACAACCGGGACGGTTGTGGCAGGCCCCACTGCGGCAGACGGATACAACTGGTACCGCGTGCAGACCGCAACACGGACTGGCTGGATTGCCGGCACATTGCTCGCCAAGACCGCGCCGCCCGCAACGATTCAGATTGGTGACACGGTACGCACGTCGACTTCGTTGCGCCTGCGGCAGGCGCCAACGACGTCGGGAGCGCTGATCACCACAATGCCCACGGGCACGATCGGTACCGTCCTGGCTGGTCCAACCACCGCCACAGGACATGTCTGGTACCAATTGCAGACGTCGCTTGGTGTCGGCTGGGCGGCGGCCGAGTACCTGCGCAAGGTGTAGCGCTTTCGGGCAACCGAGTGTGTTCGTGCGAGGGTCGGTTTCTCCGGCCCTCGCCGCATGCATCCGGATCACCGACTGCGAAATCGACCTTGACTCCCCAAAATCATCGTACGTACGCGGGTATTCAGTAGACATCCGGCGATCCGCTTGCTATCCTCTCCCCATCCCGCTGTGACAATTCGACACATCTGCAGTGCGCCGGATGGGACCGGCCTTGGGGGGAGCAGATGAGCCTCGCACGTTTCACCTCGTCCGATTCACGGTTTGCTGGCCGCACTGGGGGTATCTTCGCGCCCGACTCGCCGGAGATCAGCCGCCGCGTTGTGCTCAAGGCAAGCGCGCTCTTTGCCGCAATGGCAACCGGAGTCTTCTTCGATCGCGGATTGCGTCAACCGGAAGCCAGCGCGCAATCCGATGCGGTGGTCAGCTCGTTCGACTGGGTCGAAGCCGATCAGGTCTCTGCTGACGAGATCGGCAGCGGAGTCGCGTTCGAGGCATACGCCCCCTTCCCGTTCAGCTCAGTCGGCGCGAGTTGGCCCGCGGAGATCGGTGATTGGCCGGTGGTGCTCGTCGAGGTTTCCCCGAATGGAGTCGACTTCTCCCAGATCTTCTCCATTGGCGCGTCCGGTGAATCCGGACTCCTCGATTCGGGCGAGCGCATCTTCTCTCCCCTGGTTTGCGCCACTCGAGGCATCGCGATCCGCTATCGCACCATCGACGACCAGGGAAACCCCGCCGCAGTGCCGGGGTTGACGTTCACCTTCATCGATTCGAGCGCTGGTCCCACTGCGGCGGACTTTCCAGTCTCCATTTCCGCCAAGGCCGCCTACGACGTTTCTTCGCCGCCGGCTTTGATCAGCCGCTCGGAATGGGGCGCCGACGAATCGCTGCGCTTCGAAGAGGACGGCGAATGGTGGGTCAAGGAGTACCAGCTCGTCGAACACGCCATCATCCACCATTCCGAGACGCCAAACTCGCAAGACCCGCTGGAGGCGATTCGTTCGATTTACTACTACCACGCCGTCACCCATGGCTGGCATGACATTGGCTACAACTATCTGGTCGACAAGCTCGGAAACATCTATGAAGGCCGCTCCGGGGGGCGCAACGTGGTCGGCGGCCATGCGTACGAGTATGCCCACGGTTCGAGCGGCATCTGCTTCATCGGTGAGTTCTTCGATGACGAGGTGACCGAAGAAGCGTTAGCCGCGATGGTGGCGATCCTGGCCTGGACCTGCCGCGATCTCGACCCGCGAGGGTTCGCCGACTTCCACTCGGAAACCCGCGTGCCGACCATTTGCGCGCACCGCGACGTCAACCTTTCGACCTGCCCCGGCGACCGGGCGTATGCCGAACTGCCTGTTCTGCGCGATCTGGTGGCGCAGACGCTGGCGAACTTCCCGGAAGGACCAGCCGCGGATCTGGTTGTCGGCGATCAGGCGCGGATGGTTGTCTCCACTACCGCGCGCGTCGATGCCGGATTCGGCGCCCCTGCGACCCTCCAGCTCCCAGAGTTTACCGTCGGCGTCATCATTGCCGGCCCTGTCATGGTCGACGGTCTGGCGTGGTATCTGATTTCCACAGACTTTGGCCGCGGTTGGGTCGAGTACTCCGCGCTGTTCCGCGATCCCCCGATTGGGGGCACGAGCGGCCTTTTCGGCATCGAGGATGTTGTCGAGCTCAAAGAATCGGCGAATCTTCGTCGCGTGCCGGGCGTCATGTCCGACGTCGTCCAGAATGCGTCCCAGGGGACTGTTGGATTGGTCGTCGCGGGTCCGGAAGATGCCGACGGGTATCGCTGGTACCGCATCATGACAAGTGAGCGATTCGCCTGGGTCGCCAGTACCTATCTGACCTGGTCGGACCAGCCGGCGCCTGACAGGCCGGTACCCACCACCGACCTGTCCGTTGGCGAGACCGTGGCTGTTCACGATGGACCGCTCCAGGTGCATCGCACACCCGGTCTGGGCGACGACGTGATCGGATTCCTGGAGACCGGGGCTGTCGGCACACTGACCAATGGTCCCGAAGTGGCGGACGAGCAACTCTGGTTCGAGGTGCGCACCTCCCTGGTGACCGGTTGGGTTTCGGCCACGTATCTCGAACGGTCAGACGCCGCTGCTCCCACTACCTTTGCGCCCGGAGATGCGGTCTACGTTTCCGATGGGCCGGTCAATCTGCGGGAAGAGGCCGATGAAGACGCGCCGGTGATCGCGCAATTGCAAGCTGGCGACCACGGCACGATCCTCGACGGGCCGGTGACCTGGAACGGCTACTCCTGGTATGAGATCGAGACTGCCCAGGGAACCGGATGGGTGGTCGGGAGCTATTTCTCGCGGCAATGACGCCTTGTTCGCTAGACTGCCGCATCGGGTCTTGGGGGCAGCGCCCCTTGAGTGAGAAGGCGTCGACGTGAACAGTCCAATGGAGAAAGTCTTCCAGGCTATCGACCGGAGAGCCGACGAGATCGTCGGGTTCGCCGGGGAGTTGATTCGCCAACCGTCGGTCAATCCCGATCTGGAGCCGAATGAGGACGCCGAGCGTCCCGCGCAGGAATGGCTGCGGGATCAGCTCGCGCAAACTGGCGGATACGACATCGACTTCTACGAAGTTGCCACCAACCGTCCGAACGTGGTCGCCACCCGCAAAGGGTCCGGAGGTGGCCGCTCCCTGATCTGGGCGGCGCATACCGACGTGGTCCCCGTGACACCGGAACAGCGCGAGGTTTGGGTCGGTTCGGGCCCATTCTCTGGCGAGGTGATCGACGGCAACCTCTATGGCCGCGGCGCGTCCGATATGAAAGGCGCGATCGCCGCCTATGTCATGGCCGCGAAAATCCTGAAAGACGAGGGCATCGAACTGCAGGGTGATCTGATCCTTGCCCAGTCACCGGGCGAAGAAGCGGGCCGACGCGACATTGGCTGCAATACCGTGCTGGAACGTGGGCACCGGGCGGATTTCGCGATCTTCCCCGAGCCGTCGAACTTCCGCATCTATCCCACGATCAAGGGCGAGCTCTATTTCAAGCTGACCGTGCCCGGGAAATCGACCCACATCTGCAATCGACACCTGGTGGCCCAGCCGCTTCCCCACGGGGAAGAACGGCCCGGTGTTTCCGCCATCGACAACATGCTCAAGTACCAGCTGGCAATTCTCGAATTGGAAAAGCAGTGGAACCTCTGGCGCTCGAACGAACATGTCCCACCGGGCGGGATGTTCATCAACATCAACACCATGCAGGCGGGAACCTCGCTCACCTCGGTGCCCGATAGCGCGGAAGCAACCGGTTCACTGCTGTTCAATCCAGATCTGACCGCCGCCGAGGTCGAGGACGAAATTCGCGCGACGATCGATCGGGTGACGCAGGGCGACTACTGGCTGCGAGAGCATCCGCCAGTGCTCGATCTGCCACTCGACTCGGCCAGCACCGCTCCCTGGGTCAAGGAGCCGGTCAATCTCGCTCACGATCATCCGGCGGTCGGAGCAATCAGAAACGCGCATTCCCTGGCAACCGGCGAAACACCGGACGTCACCATTTCGCCGTTTGTCTGTGATGCCAACTTCTGGTTCCCCCTGGGGCAACCGTGTCTCGTCTATGGCGTGGGAGATCCCTCGTGGGGAATTCACGGAGCAAACGAGTTCCTCCCGGTGGCCGACCTGATCAAGGCCACCAAGACCTTTGCCGCCGTGACTATGGAGTGGTGCGGAGTGGCGAACTGACGCTCCCGGCCGCCAGTTCCTGCTTCGCGGGAGCCTCCGGACGTGCTTCCAGCACACGGTGCATGAAGACGAGCCAGGTCCCGACGATCGCCAGCGCCGTCGCCTGGTGCGACACGCCGAGCACGGTTTTGACATGTGAAAGCAGGGTAGCAACACCCAGACAATACTGCAGCACGACCAATCCCAGGAGCACCGCGCTCCAGCGCTGGAACCGCTGGAGCTGCGGGTCCCGCCAAACCTTGGCGACGAAAACGATTGCGCCAACGAGCAGCACTGTTGCAAGCACACGATGCATCCATTGCACTGTCGCAAGGTTCTCGAACAGGTTGATCGGGAGCGGGCTTTGCGACCAGCCGTTTGGTGGGAGGAGGCTGCCATTCATCAGGGGGAATGTATTGAGAATGAAGCCGGCGTTGAGCCCGGCGACCAACGCGCCCCAGAAGATCTGCACGACGGCAAGCACTCCTAACCCCGCCAGCCATCGCGTCAGGAACCGCCAGGAGCGTGCATCGATTGGTTGTCGCGGACGAGCGAGCAGATCGTTGGCGAACCAGACGCAGCATCCAAAGATCGTCATCGCCAGCAACAGGTGAGCTGCCAGCCGGTATTGGCTCACGTCCGGGCGATCGACTAACCCGCTGCGCACCATGTACCAGCCCATCAGTCCTTGCAGACCACCAAGCGCAAAGAGCAGCAGCACACGCTTCAGCAGCGGGCGAGTGAAATATCCGCGAATCCAAAACCAGATGAACGGGATCAGGAAGACCATGCCGATGAGGCGGCCGATCATCCGGTGCAGGTACTCCCAGAAGTAGATCTGCTTGAACTCCGAGAGTGTCATGTCCGGCCGCAGCTTCACGTATTCCGGGTATTGCTGATAGCGCGCAAACGCTTCTTGCCAGTCCGCATCGTTCAAGGGTGGAATCGCGCCGACGATCGGCGCCCAGTCCACGATCGAAAGCCCTGACTCAGTCAAGCGGGTGATTCCACCCACGACAAGGGTGCACGCGGTGAGCGCCGCGCCGACCCACAGCCAGATGCGTAGCCGTCTCCGCCGCTCCTCGGGAATTGCCTCAGCCCAGGACTGGCTTTTCGATTCGCTCGCACGGCTCTCGTCGATTGCCGACTGATGGGCGTGTGCTTCCGCCGCCATTGTGACGCGCTCCGTTTCCCTAACAAGACTCCATCCGGCCGGCGCAAATCGCCGGCGAATGCACGGCGCCTGACCTCGCTTCCGTCCCCTATCTGCCCAGCCGGACGACTGGATTGGTCAACGTCCCGATACCCTCGATAGTGATCGAAACGGTATCGCCGGCTTCGAGCGAGAAGTCCGAGGGCGGAACGATCCCCGTTCCGGTCATGAGAATAGCCCCGTGGTAGTGGGTGTTGTCTCGATAGAGATACTCGACCAGGTCTTCGAACGTCCGATGGAGCTGATTGGTGCTCGTGGTTCCCTGGAACCCAACCGCTCCGTCCCGCTCGATGACGAGCTCGATGGAAAGATCGTTCGGATTCTCGATTTCCGATGCCAGCGTGATGACCGGACCAAGCGCGGCCGCCTTGTCGTAGACCTTTGCTTGCGGGAGATAGAGCGGGTTTTCGCCTTCGATACTGCGAGAGGAAACGTCGTTGCCAATGGTGTAGCCGACGATCTCGCCAGCGCTGTTGATGACCAGGGCGCATTCTGGCTCGGGTACGTCCCATGTGCTGTCGCTGCGGACCGCGATCTCTTCTCCTGGACCGGCGACCCGGAAACGCATCCCTTTGAAAAAGAGCTCCGGTCGATCAGCCTCGTAGACCCGGTCGTAGACATCTTCGGCGCGCGATTCCTCCATACGGGCGTCGCGGCTGCGCGAATAGGTCACTCCGGCGCACCAAACCTCTTGCCAGTCGATCGGCGCTTTGAGTGTGACGTCGGCCAGCGGCGTGCGTAGGTCGCTTTCCTTGACACGAGCCAACGCGATATCGAGATCGGCCTTCGAAAGTTGCAGCGCCACGCCCAGCGATGCCGGTCCGCCCGCGGCCTCGATATCGATGACCTTCTTGCCATCGATAAGTCCGAACAGCGGCTTACCGTCCGCGCCAATCTGGTAGATGCAAAGTGACAAGCGAGACCTCCCTCGACGATAGGTTGGAGCCAAACGGTCAGGTTCGCCCGGAGCCACTGGCCCGAGGACGTTTTTCGTTGGCCGAAATCAATCCTTCAACTGCGCCACGCGGGCAGCAACGAGTTCCGCGATATGAGCGACCTTGATGTCGCGGCCCTCGGCATCGGCGCCACCGCGCAGATGCATGATGCATCCCTGGTTATCGGTGACGACGAGAGGCGCATCGGTGGCCTGGGCATTGTCGAGTTTGCGCTTCATCAGACGTTCGGCAATCTCCGGATAGTCGAAGCTGAACGAGCCGCCAAACCCGCAACAGGTGCGGTTCCCGTCGAGCTCGCGCAGTTCGCACCCCAGGAGATCGACCAGCACCTCGCGTGGCTCGGACGAGATGCCGAGCGCGTTGAGTCCCTGGCACGAGTCGTGATACGTCACGACTGGCGTCACGGTGTCCGACGCGAGCGTCCCAGCCGGAATCCTCGCAACATTGACGAGGAACGAGGTGAAGTCCATCACCTTGGCCGCCAGCGCCTCGGCGCGGGCTTGCCAGGTCAGCTCGTTGCGGAAGATATGCAGGTAGTCCTGGGTCAGCATGGCCACACAGCTCGCGCTACCGGAGACGACGTAATCGGCCGAGGTGCGCGCAATGGCGTTTTCGAGCGCGATGATGGTCTCCTGCGCCATCTTCTTGGCTTTTGCGTCATCGCCCATATTGCTGGCTGGCAGTCCGCAACAGTTGAGTCCGCCAGGATAGACCAGCTTCACACCGAGCGCCCGCATGGTCTGCACAATTGCCATTCCCTGCTCCGGATAGAGCCGGTCGGTCATGCAGCCCGGGAAGAGAGCAACTGTCTTTCCGGCGACATCGCTCGGAATTCTCGGTTGCTGAGCTTCCTCGAATGATCCGGTCGGCACCAGGTCCTGTAGCGGTCTCGGGGCGGGAACCGGCAAGCTGCGCCAGCGGGTTTGCCGGTTGACGATCGGCAGTTTGCGGTTGCGAACTAGCCCGTTGCGCGAGATTGGCCCAGAAAAGCGCCCGCCCAGGCGTGTCGCCGCGTCGAATGCCCATGGGCGCGAGTAGACCTCGAGCACGGCCTCCTTCTTCGGGTTCATGCCGTTGGCTTCCGCCACCATCTTGCGCACATCGAGAATCTGCTGTGGCAGCGGGATATTGGCCGGGCAAACCGTCTCACAGGCGTTGCAGGAGAGGCAAAGTGATTGCGCTCGCGCGATCGACTCGAGGCCATGATGGAAGCCGGAAACGACGAGGCCGATCGCTCCGGAATAGATATGCCCGAAGAGATGCCCGCTCACCTCGCCATAAGGCGGGCAAACGTTCGAGCACGCGCCGCACCGAATGCAATGCAGCGCCTCAACGAACTCCGGCATGGAACGCATCATGCGGCGCCCGTTGTCGACCAGGATGATGTGCATTTCGTGGCCCTCGGTGGGACCAGTCATGAAGGTGGTGTAGACGGTCAGGCGCTGCCCGGTGGCGCTGCGGCTCAAGAGCCGGAGTTGCGTCATCGCATCGTCGAAGGTCGGAACCAGTTTCTCGATGCCAGCAAGCACGATATGCACCGGGGGAATCGAACCAGACAACCGGCCGTTGCCCTCGTTCGTGACGATCATGACCGTACCGGATTCGGCAATGAGCGCATTCGCGCCGGTCATGCCAACACCAGCCTCGAAGAAGGCAGGCCGAATGACATCGCGAATCGTGCGGACCTGCTCGGGGATGTCCTCCAGCGAAACCGGCTTGTCGAGCACCTTGTTCAGGAGCTCACCAACTTGCCGCCGGCCGAGATGGAGCGCCGGCCCGACGATATGGCTCGGCCGTTCGTGCCCCTTCTGCACGATCCATTCACCCAGGTCGGTTTCGACCACGTCGATGCCAAAGGGCTCCAGCGCGTGATTGAGCTCGACCTCTTCACTGACCATCGATTTCGATTTGACGATCAGCTTCGTGCCATGCTGCTCGCAGATTTGGCGCACGAGATCGACCGCGTCCGCTGCGGTGCGTGCGGTGTGAACCTTCGCGCCGGTACGTTCGGCTTGCTCGGTGAATTGGGCCAGGAACGCGTCGAGCTCATCGGTGACATGGGTCTTGATGCCCTTGAACTTGACGCGGAGTTGCTCGAAGTCGATCTCCTCGAGAGACCGGTCCCGTGTGCCGCGCCAGTTTCGTTGATAGGTGCCGATGTTGCGCGCGAGATTCGGATTGTGCAGCGCTTGCTCATATCGCTCGTGAAAAGACGCTGCGTCTTCGAGCTCCTCGATACGCTCGTCCAGCGCGGGGTGGTTCATGCAAAGAGCTCATCCACGAAGAGCACCGCGACCTTGCCCGGTCCCTGCACTCCAACCGTCAGTGACATTTCGATATCCGCGGTGCGGCTTGGTCCGGTGCAAAGAGAGGCATAGGCGCCGTTGGGACGCAAGGCGAGCCGCCTGAGTACAGCACCCGCTTCATCCAGCCCGGGGAGCAGCATTTCGGTCTGAACGATCTGCACGCATGTCAGGCTCAAGAGGCCGACCGCACGGTCGGACAAGGTCGGCTCGGCCAGCAGGACGCTCCCGGTTTCGGCCACCGCGTTCATGCCCAGCACGAATCCAACCGGCGCATCGAGCGCGGATTCGGGGGTAGTGACTTCCTCGACCTCGACACCGCGTTTGCGCACCGCGCCGATCAGCCCAGGAGCGGTCGAACGCAGCTCCCCAGACATCATGGCGCGGTTCTGGCCAGACTCGTGGACGATCCGCACCAGAAAATCGGCGGCATCCTCGATCCCCGAGGCTCGGACGACTTCGACACCGAGCGGGCTGATGCGCGCGGTGAACTCCTCGACCAGTTGGTTGGTTCGCACTGCCTCCGCGGGCGATAGCGAAACGGTCATGGCGCGGGGTGCCCTCCCGAAACTAGAGCATCGCCCCGAGAATCCAGGGGTTGAATTCTTCCTGGCCCACACCTGCCGCTTCGCTCTTGGACTTCTCACCCGAAGCAACGGCCAGGATCTTCTCGAAGATCTCTTCGCCGAGCTCGTCGAGCGTGATGCCATCCAGCACCTTGCCGGCATTGATGTCCATGTCCGGTTCCTGGTTCGCGTAGAGAATGCTGTTCGTGGCGATCTTGATGCTCGGCGCCGGCTTGTACCCAAAGGCCGAGCCTCGCCCGGTCGTGAACACGACGACATTGCATCCGCCGGCCACCTGCCCGGTCACGGAAACAGGGTCGTATCCGGGGCTGTCCATATGCACGAACCCGCGCTCGGTCACCCGCTCACCGTAGCCGACGACCTGGTTCAGCGGAGTGGACCCAGCCTTTGCCGCCGCGCCGAGTGACTTCTCATAGATGTTCGAGAGACCGCCCAGCTTGTTGCCCGGAGACGGGTTGTTGTCGATGCTGCCGCCAAAGTAGGAGGTGTAGTCCTCCCACCAATGAATGCAGTCGATCAGTTTCTGCCCCACCTCCGGTGTGATCGCGCGGCGCGTGAGCAGGTGCTCGGCGCCATAGACCTCGGTCGTCTCGCCCAGCACAACCGTGCCGCCCTGCTTCACGACGATATCCGCCGCCTTCCCCAGACCGGGATTGGCAGTCACGCCCGACCAGCCGTCCGAACCACCGCACTGCAACGCCACGACCAGCTCGGATGCGGGCACCTCCTCGCGCGTATACGCGTTCGCCTGGGGCAAGATCCGCTTGACTGCTTCGATCCCGGCTTCGACTGTTTTCAGGAACCCACCATCGGTCTGAATCGTGAGCACCGAGGGCGCATCGTCCTTCATCGGCGTCGCATCGATCATGTCAGTCGGCTGATTGACCTCGCACCCCAACGAGAGGACCACATAGCCGCCCACATTGGGATGGTGCACGGTGCCAGCCAGGGTTCGCTGGAAGATGTAGAGATCGCGCGATCCGATATGCGCGCCACACCCGCCTTTGTGCGGCAACGCGATGACGCCATCGACATTCGGATAGTCATCCAATGCGCCGGGTTGGGCGAAGTGCTCGGCGATGCGAACCGTCGCGGACGACGAGCAGTTGACCGAAGCCAGAACGGCGACATAGTTGCGCGTACCCACCCGCCCATCGGGCCGGCGGAACCCCATGAAGGTGCGGCGTTCCGCTTCCGGCGCCAACTCGACCGGTTCGTAGTCCTGGCTGAACGCGTAGTCCAGCTCCAGCTCCTTGATGCCCATGTTGTGGTTATGAACGTGTTGACCGGCGGAGATGTCCTGGGTGGCAAATCCGATGATCTGACCATATTTGTGGATCACACCGTCGTACGGCACGTCGCGCAGCGCGAACTTATGACCCACAGGGATCATCTGCCCGATCCGCAGGATCGAACCATCGTTCAGGATCAACTGGGTGCCGGGCAGCAACGACGACTTGGCGACCGCCACCTCGTCATCGGGATGCAGGAGAACCGCCACGGAGGCAAGGGCGACCGGATCCTTTGGCGCCTTTTCGAGGCTGATCGCACCGGTACTCATCTGGTTCGAGCTCATGTGGAATTCTCCGAACGGGCCACGCCCCAAGGGCGGACTCGGGCAATGCGTCGTAGACGCATAGAGTACGCCAAACCCATGACTCAGGGGCGTCGCTTGCCCATCCATGAGTGCAGGCGCCGGCATGCGAGTGACGGCAAGACCCTCTGGGTTCGCGCCCGCAAGCCGGCCGCGGGAAGCCGAGAGACGAACCAATTCCCCACGAGCGGAAACGCCGGAAGCGACGCGCCGCCCCTAGGAATGCGGGGTACGCGAACTGACCGCGATCCGGTTCCAGACATTGATCGTGGCAATCGCCACGGTCAGCTCGGCAACTTCCGTTTCGCTGAACTGAGTCCGAACCGCTTCGAACGCCTCATCGGGCACCCCGGTTTCCGCGACCAGCGTCACGCTCTCGGTCCACGCCAGAGCAGCGCGTTCGCGTTCGGTATAGACGGTCGCTTCTTCCCAGACCGTCAGAAGATAGAGCTTGCGCGGATCGACCCCATCCGCGAGCGATTCTTCGGTATGCATGTTCACGCAGAACGCGCAGTGGTTGAGCTGCGAGGCGCGCAACTTGATCAGGTGGATCAGTTGCGATCCGAGACTCGATGCCTGCACCTGGTTTTCGAGATTCAGGACGCCTTCGTACAGATTCGGCGCCAGATCTCTGACGCTCATTCGCGGTGTCACGTTCGACCTTTCTCTGAATGACGGGCTGGCGCGTGCGGAAGTCCCGACGCTCGGCTGCTAGAGCACACGATACCGATTCCAGACCTCACTCAGCAGAGCGCCATCACGCAGATCGTCGCGCGCACGGTCTTCGGTCGCGACTTTCTCGAATGCCTTGGCGACACATTCGTCCGCAACCGCCGCCGGAATGACCGCGATTCCGTCGATTTCGGCAAACACGATGTCACCCGGGTAGACCTTGACCCCGCCGCATACGACCGGGCAATCGAAATCGATGCACTGCGTTCTGCCGGCGGCGTCGAAGGGACGCGCGCCCGTGGAGAAGACTGGGAATCCCAGGTCGAGGATCTTGCGGGTGTCGCGATGGTACCCATCGAGCAGCATGCCACGCGCGCCACGGCCGAGCGCAGCATTCGAGAAGAGCTCGCCCCAGTAGGCGGCGCTCGCAAGTCCGCTCGTGGCGACCACGCCGACATTTCCCGGCTGAAGCGCGTCGATGGCAGCAATGATTCTGGTGTACGGCTCGGGTTTCATTTCATAGATGGGAGCCATGAGAATGGTATGGGCCGTCCCGACCAACACCCGTCGATCGAGCGGGTCGATCGGTTGGATGTTCGACTCCAGCACCTGATCGCGAAACCCCAGCGAGTCGAGGATGTCGGAAATCACGGCAACGTAGAGGTCGTTCGCCATCTTGTCGAAAAGCTCGCGGCGGTCGGTAGTGGGCACGAAGAAATCGCTCCTTGTTTGGTCCTGGGTTCTGAGCCCTTCGCCCTGAGACGAGTTGGGATTCTCAGGACCCAGGACTCTTCGGGCTAGATATGAAACTCGAAGTGACCGAGATCCTCGGCGCGGGTCAGTTCGCCCTGAGCGGTGGCAGCGATTCGGGAAAGGATTTCCTCGCCCACCTCGGCAATCGACTTGCGGCCTTCGACGATCGCGCCAGCATTCACATCCATGTTGTCGCTCATGCGTGCATACGTTTCTGGATTGCCGCAGACCTTGATGACCGGAACGATACCCGAGCCGGTGACCGTTCCGCGTCCAGTGGTGAACACCACGAGGTGCGCGCCACAGCTTGCAAGCTCGGTGACGCCATTGGGATCGCTGATCGTGCCTGCCCCGGTCCAGCCGCCTTCCTGCACGTAGTAGGGCGCGAGTAGATGCAATCCTGGCTGCGCCGGGCGCTCCCATTCGCCACCGTTGAGCACTCCGACGACCGGCGACGAGCCAGCCTTGCAGACCGCGCCAAGCGATTTCTCCTCGATGGTGGTGAGACCGCCTTCGATGTTGCCGGAGCTGATGGCGCGCTGACCGGTGCGGTCGCCCCATTCGCGGGCGATCTCGATGGAGCGCAGGATCTCGCGGCGGACGTCGGAGTCTGCCGCCCGCTTGCTCAGGGTGGATTCACAACCCAACAACTCATTGGTTTCTTCGAAAACGACCGTTCCCCCGTTGGCCACGATTCGATCCGCGGCTGCGCCGACGGCAGGGTTGGCTGCAATCCCGGACGTGGTGTCCGAACCGCCACACTCCACCCCGACGATCAAGTCCGAAAACGGGATGGCAACGCGCTCGACATTTCGCGCCAGCATGGCGCGGCCGAGCTCGATACCCTTCGCTATGGCATTCCTGGTGCCTCCTTCGGCCTGGATCGAGATGAGTTCAGTCGGTTTGCCCGATTCGGCGATGGCTTTAGCGATGCCTGGGGCATCGGAACATTCGCACCCGAGCGAAAGGACCAGCACGCCGCCAATATTGGGGTTCTGCGCGATGCGGATCATCTTGCGTTGCGCGCCGGCATCGGGAAGGCAGTCGCGCCACCCCGCGACGACCGCATCTTCGAGTTGCCAGGCAATCCGGCGCGAGACTTCTTCCGCACAGACAACGGTGAACAACACCAGCAGCCGATTGCGGATGCCGACCTGTCCATCAGCACGCCCGAAACCCTCGATAGTGATGGTGGAGAGGTCGATTGGAGCGTCGACGGTGACGGTCATGCGCAACCCTCTTGACGAGAACGTATTGCCTGAAAGCCGTAGTCTATCCCGATAGATGTCAAGTAACCGCATGTGGAGGCTGGATCATGTTCGTAGTTGGTGTGGACGGTTGCAGGGGCGGTTGGGTGGCTGCGGAGTGGAACACTCGCAAGAAGACTATCCAGCTCAAAGTTTTCGCTTCATTCACGGAAGTTTTGTCGGCATATCCCGAGAAACTGGCCAAGGCCATCGCGGTGGACATTCCTATCGGATTGATCGATGGTTCTCGCAAATGCGATATCGAAGCGCGGGCAGCGCTGATCTGCCGAAAGTCGAGCGTCTTTCCGGCACCGTACCGCAGTTATGTCAATCGAACTGACTATCACACCACGAACGAAGATTCGAAAAACCAATTTGGCAAGGGAATCTCAGCTCAGGCGTTTGGGATCTATCGCAAAGTCGCAGAGGTCGACGGCATCGTGATTCCCGAGTTCCAGTCCCGAGTAATCGAGGTGCACCCCGAGATTTGCTTTTGGGCGATGAACAACAAGAAAGATGTCTGTGCTTCGAAACATAGTGGACCGGGCTATCTGCAGCGGATAGAGCTCTTGAGGAAGAATATTGATCTTCAAGATCTTGAGTGGGAGAAAGTTATGACTGGCGTCCGCAGGGCAAAGCCCGATGATGTACTAGACGCGATCGCGGCAGCGTGGAGCGCGAGAAGGTGGGCAAACGGATCCTTCGAACGTTTCCCAGCGAAAGAAGAGCGGGATAGTCGCGGCCTTCGGGCGGAAATTGTCTATTAGGAACCCGGCAACTAGAGACGCATTCTTTCACAGTTGCCGCGCGGTCGCCGGACAGGTATGCCGATCGCTTCAAGCGAAAAGGATCGAACTGACGTCACTCTCCTTCGCCAATCCGGCTGAGGCTGATGATGTTGTGCACATGCGCATGCTCGCCGGGTGAGATGGGAGCGGTTGCAAGGCCGAACGGTTCGCCGTGCTTGATGGCAGGAGCGCCCTGCGGTATCGGGACAAGGGCGACCTTGTGGCCGAGCTTGATGGGACCGGCAATCTCGAGGTCGAAGCGGGAACCGTCCGGGTTCGCGATCGAGACGATAGCGGGGCCATCGAGGTCACGCAGGGCGGTGGCGACATTGTCGTTTGGATCGAGGACGATCATGTCGGGAGAAGTCATGCAGTCAGCCCGAGACGATGATGCAGTTGGCATAGGGGCACGAGTCTCCCGTGCGAATGGTGGCTTTCGCGCTGCGCCCAAGCCGTTTCAGCTCGATGTGCGAGACCGTTTCGAAGCGGACGCCAGGCAAGAGGGACTCGAGTTCGGCGACGCGTTGCGGGGAGACCAACGTCATCTCTTCGGTGATCACGATGCGGTCGATCGACCATTCGGCCTCGATCGCCGCCAGCACATCGAGCACGGTCGGCTTGTCATCGACGAGCGCGAGATCGATGCGCTCCGGTTCCTCCGGTACCGGAAAACCACGGTCGCTGATGAGCAGATAGTCGGTATGCCCGCTGCTGGCAAGCACGCGGCTCAGTTCGGGATGCAGAATGCCGCCCTTCTTCATTCAGTTCTGCCCGAGTCGAGACCCAGCGAGGCGTAGTAGGTAGCCCGTTGTTCGAGGGTCACGCGTTCGACAAAGGACTGCGTCGGCCGCTTGAAGATGAACTTGGTCGTCGAGCGCTCATCAACCCCTGCCAGCTCCCAGCCCTGCGCGCCAAGTTCCTGTAACGTCTCGATCGGGATCGCATGTTCGAAGCGGTATTCCCACGTTCTCATCGGCTCGACCATGGATCAGGCTCCCCGGCGG
The DNA here is from genome assembly GCA_041390825.1 of Thermomicrobiales bacterium. Taxonomy (NCBI): domain Bacteria; kingdom Pseudomonadati; phylum Thermomicrobiota; class Thermomicrobia; order Thermomicrobiales; species Thermomicrobiales bacterium. The sequence goes on along the minus strand of JAWKPF010000022.1, from coordinate 14,969 downwards.
CGAAGGCGGTCGACCAGTACCGCCAGGATGATCACCGCGCCAATAACAATCTGCTGATAGAAGGCAGAAATGTGCATCAGAGTCAATCCATTTCGGATGACCGCCATGAGTAAGGCGCCGATCATGGTGCCGACGATGGTTCCCTCTCCACCGAACAACGAGGTTCCACCGATCACCACCGCGGCAATCGCGTTGAGCTCTTCGCCGTTGGCAAAATCGGCCTTTGGCGGAGTTCAGGCGCGAGGTGAGCATGATTGCCGCAACCCCAGCGCAAAGCCCCATGAACGTGTAGACCGCGATCTTTGTATCGGTCGATCTGCACACCTGAAGCGAGTAGCAGTCTCATTGCCTCCAATGGCGTAGACATAGAGACCAAGGCGCGTGTATCGCAAAATCAGAAAGCCAACGATGAAAACGCAGAACGCAATGATCACGGGTGAGGGAAAGGGTCCGAGACTGCGCGTGCCCCAGACGTCCCAGTCAGGCACCTTTTTGTTGAGAAACGAGATCGGCTGCCCAGAGGAAATCTGAGACGCGGCGCCTCGGTAGATCTGCATTGTTCCGAGTGTGACGATAAACGGCGGGATCTTGCCGAGTGTGATGATCAAGCCGTTGATCAAACCGGCAACCGCGCCGATCCCAAGCATCATCAGAGCCGACTCCCACATGCCCCATCCATGCTTGTCGATGAGCAGAGCGCCACAAACAGCGCTCAATGCCACCATCGACCCGACGGAGAGATCGATACCGCCTGTCAGGATGACGAACGTCATGCCGACGCCCAGGATCGCGGTCAGGGACGCTTGCCGCGCGATGTTCAGCCAGTTGCCACTGGTCATGAACACCGATTCCTGGCTCCAGATCAGCATGCTCAGGATGATGAGACTGAGCAGCGGTCCGAAGGTCTGCCAGATTCTGCCGAGTGTCAGGCGATTGCCGCCCTCGGTCGCGGGAGTTGCAGTGACCGCTGGTGCGCTCATGCGGCGGCTCCTATCTCTTCCTGGGTACTCGCGGCCGCGAAGCTCATGATCGACTCCTGGGTTGCTTCGCTACGATCGAAACGGGCCACGATCTCACCCTCGCGCATGACGAGAATCCGGTCGCTCATACCGAGCACTTCGGGCAGTTCCGACGAGATCATGATGATGGCCGCGCCTCCCTCCAGCAGCTCTCCCATGAGCCGATAGACCTCGACTTTGGCACCCACATCGATACCGCGAGTGGGTTCGTCGAAAATGAAGATGCGCGCTTGCGTGAGCATCCACTTCGCCAGCACCACCTTTTGCTGGTTCCCGCCGGATAGGAACATGACCTTCTGGCGCGCGCTCGGCGTCTTGATGCGCAGCGCTTCGATGAAGCGACGCGCGGTTTGGTACCGGTTGCGAGGCGGAATCAACCCAGGCGGCGCGCCCGTCGCGCTTGGGGCCGCCATGGAGATGTTGTCGCCAACCGAAAGCAGGAGCACGAGTCCCTGATGCTTGCGGTCCTCCGGCAAGAGGGCGATGCCGTGATCGATTGCTTTGCCAGGAGTGGAATTCACAACGGGGCAGCCAAAGACCTCGATCGTGCCGCTATCGATCTTGTCGATTCCGAAGACCGCACGGGCCACCTCGCTGCGCCCTGCGCCAACCAGACCCGCGAGCCCGAGGATTTCGCCTTGACGCACCTCGAACGAAATATCCCGCAACACGCCTGCGCGGTTGAGGTGCTCGACCTTGAGCGCAACCTCACCGAACGGAATCTCCTCCTTCGGAAACTGCTGGACCAGTTCCCGTCCGACCATGAGCCGAATGAGATCGTTCGGTGTCGACGTCGCCATTGGGAGGGTATCGACATACTTCCCGTCGCGCAGCACGGTCGCGCGGTCACCGACACGAGTCGCGTCCTCCAGGTGATGGGAAATGAGAATAATCCCGGTTCCCTGAGCTTTCAGTTTCTCCACGAGCTGGAAAAGCTGCTCCGCTTCCTCGGCGGTGATGGCTGCAGTCGGTTCGTCGAGGATCAAGACGCGGGCATCGTTGACCAGCGCTTTCGCAATTTCCGTCATCTGCTGCATGGCGACGCCCAGGCGAGCAACGGGAGTGTGGGGATCGAGCTCGATTCCGAGCTGGCGCAGCTGTTTTCGCGCGCCGGAATAGAGCGCTGACCAGTCGATGACGCCGGACCGGCCACGCATTGGCTCACGGCCGAGATAGATGTTCTTGCCCACATCGAGATGCGGGATCAGGTTGAGCTCCTGGTGAACGGTACTGATACCAAGCTGCTGGGCGTCGTGCGGGGTGCGCACGTGGACAGGCACACCATCGAAGCGAATCTCGCCTTCGTCAGGTTGATAGATACCCGATAGGAGCTTCACAAGGGTCGATTTCCCGGCGCCGTTCTCACCCACGAGGACGTGAACTTCGCCCGGGTAAAGGTCGAAGCTGACGTCATCGAGTGCAATCACACCGGGAAAGCGTTTGGAAACGTTGATGAGTTGCAGGATGGGCGCACGGACTTCACTGTCCGCTCTTGCATGTTTGACGTGTTGGTTCGCGGATTCGGACATGGGAAGCCCATTGCTGAATGCGGGTCTACGCCGTCGAGCGTGGTTCTTGGGCGGCATCGACGGGCACGGTTCGTCGCTTTTCCCAGAGTGACAAGCCCGGGAGCAAAAGGCCGGGAGAGCGGGGTCCGCTCTCCCGGCATCGAATCAGGCGTTGGCGGCCTGGAACTCGGCGGCATTATCGGCGGTGACCAGCAGAGCGCCGGAGTCGACCAGGGCCGGAACCTCTTCGCCATTGAGGTGGCGGACCATGAGATCGACGCCTACCGTGCCCATGACTTTCGGGTACTGGGCGATCGTTCCATCGACTGACCCATCGATGATCGCCTGGACCACATCGGGAATCGCGTCGAAGCCGACCAGATAGACATCGTCGCGGCCCGCAGCGACCAGGGCCTGCAACGCTCCGAGGATCGGAGGATCGTTAGCTCCCACGATGGCCACGATGTCCGGGTCGGAGGTGAGGATGTTCTCGGTGATGGTGAAGCCCTCATCCTGTTGCCAATGAGCAGACTGGTCGATGACCTGGATGTCCGGATGAGCGTCGAGTGCGGCGTGCAACCCCTCGTTGCGCGCCTGGGCGGTCTGATTGGCCATATCGCCCTGGAGATTGAGCACCTTGCCTGCCCCGCCAATCAGCTCGACAACGTATTCGCCTTGCTGGGTAGACGCTGCCACATTGTCGGTCTGCACGAGCGAGATGAGCTCGCCTCCGGCCGGCGCGGTATCGACCGCGATCACCGGGATACCGGCCGCATTGGCGGCTTCGACACCCTGGACGATTCCGGCTGCATCGATTGTGCCCAGAATGATGCCGTCGTATCCCTTGGTGACCGCATCTTCCATTTGCGCAACCTGGTCGGCGACACCGGCTTCGTCCGGCAATGCGATCACATCCACCGTCACGCCATCCTCGGCAGCACGTGCCTCCACTCCTTCCTTCAGGAGCTGCCAGAAGGCGTTAGAAGGGAAGACCTGCATGAATGCAAGCTTGTAGGGCTCGTTGCCTTGGACTGGTCCGTAGGCGGTCATTGGGTCGGCGGCCGGAGTGGCATCCTGCGCGGCAGCAGGCCCGAACTTGAATCCGGTTGCAGCGGTAGCAGCAGCAGCGGCTGACAAGCCGAGGAAAGTTCGTCGATGAAGCGTCATTGCGTTGCATCCTCCATGACAATCGAAAACCAGTGCGTCATTGCCGGTTTGGCTCTTTGCTCGATGCGGGGCTTACCTCCCGATGGACACGGTCGCTCGAGTTTTTCGCAAGTGCGCCGCGATTGTACCGGAACAACCGGCCGGTTGGAATGCCCGCGACTATGCTACAAGTCTCACAACCGATACGAATGACCCCGAGCGGGCAAACACAGGAGATCAGCATGCAACTGGCGACGAGGATGTCTCGCCTCGGAACGGAAACCGCGTTCGAGGTGCTTGTGCGCGCCCGCGCGTTGGAAGCGCAAGGTCGCGATGTGATCCATCTCGAGGTGGGCGAACCCGATTTCGACACTCCGGCCAACATCATCGAGGCGGGCGCCGAGGCGTTGCGTTCCGGATGGACGCACTATGGCCCGGCTCCCGGGCTGCCGCAATTGCGGGAGGCCATCGCGAACTATCTGAACAGTTCCCGCGGCACCGAATACGGTCCCGACAACATCGTGGTGACGCCGGGCGGCAAGCCGATCATGTTCTTCACGATCCTCGCGCTGCTGGAAGCAGGCGACGAGGCGATCTATCCCAACCCGGGATTCCCGATCTACGAATCGATGATCAACTTCACCGGGGCGAAAGCAGTCCCCTCTCCCATTCTGGAGAAGTTCGGGTTCGCGCTCGATGTCAGTGAGCTGCCAGGTCTGATCACCGACAAGACCAAGTTGCTCATCATCAACAGCCCAGCCAATCCGACCGGTGGAGTACTCAACCGCAAGGAGATCGAGGCTATTGCCGAACTGGCGGTAGCCAACGACCTGACAGTGCTGGCAGACGAGATCTACGCGGAAATCTTGTACGAAGGCGAGCACGTTTCGATCGCCACCATGCCCGGCATGAAAGAGCGCACGATCATTCTGGACGGATTCTCCAAGACGTATGCGATGACCGGCTGGCGGCTCGGCTACGGCGCGATGCCAGTGGAATTCGCAAAGGTCATCGGCAACCTGATGGTCAACAGTAACTCCTGCACCTCGATGGCAGTGCAGATCGCCGGAGTCGAAGCCCTCACCGGTCCGCAGGACGACGTGAAGGCGATGGTGGCTGCCTTCGAGAAACGGCGCGATCTGATGGTCGATGGCCTCAACGACATCCCGGGGATCAGCTGTCTCCGGCCCAAGGGAGCGTTTTATGTCTTCCCGAACATTTCGCGGACCGGCTTGAAGAGCAAGGAGTTCGCCGACAAGCTGTTGCAAGACTATGGCGTCGCTGCCCTCTCGGGAACCGCGTTCGGCATCTATGGCGAGGGCTATCTGCGCCTTTCCTATGCCAATTCGGAAGAAAACCTCCGGCGCGCGCTCGACCGCATCCGCCAGATGGTGACCGATCTCGGCATTGCCTGACGTGCGCTTGCTCTTCTGAACGACGGCCCGGTTCGTTTCCGCGAATCGGGCCGCTTTTTTCCGCGTTACTCGCTACTGGCAGAGCGTCCAAGCAGCTTGTAATAGAAGACCGTTCCATCCAGTGAACCTGAGGCGGATTCGGCCCACTCCGGGATGATGCCGGCCAACGTCCAGCCTTGCGCCTGATAGAAATCGTTCGACGTGTCGCCCTCACGGGTATCGAGATGGAGAGTGGTCCAGCCGTTTTCGAACGCTATCGCTTCCAGCTCCGCCATCAGCTTCCGGCCGATGCCGAGCCGCTGAACACGTGGGTGCACGAGCAGCTTGTTGACTTCCGCGCGGTGCCGGGCATTTGCCTTCGGGCTCCATTCGAGTTGCACCGTGCCCACGATGTCACCATCCAGGCGCGCGACCAGGAACACCACGGTGTCCGAAGCAATGGCTTTGCGCCAGTAGCCTTCTGCCTCATCGATCGCGAGCGGCGGCAGGTAACCGACCGATGCGCCCTGATCCACGATCGAAACGAGCAGCTCGGCGAGTTGGGCAATCTCGGTATCCGTCAACGTTTGCACCTGGTGAATCGATACCGACGACATGCTGACTCCCATCCGATCGTCCCGGAACGAATTGGGATAATAGCCGCCAGCACGCATACGCCAGGAGGTACAGATGACGGACCGAATAACGCTCCGGGGACGAGTGGCAATCGATGGCGCGGGCACCCATGCGCACGCTGCGAAGCGGCTCAGCGAGTCGTTTCCCGACATCGAGTGGGTTCCCGAACCGAGACCCGACTATCCAACTGTCCGGCTCGCAGTAGACGATGCCTTGCCAGAGGGTAGCTTCTCTATCGAGAGCCGCGCCGGGGATTCCCCGTTGGTGGAAGTTGCCGGAGGGCCATTCTCGGGTGTCATCTACGGCGTGGAGGAGATCATCCAGCGCCTGGCAGAACCGGAAGACGGCGGAATCTCGCTTCCCCTGGGAACGGTCGAGCAGTCCCCATCGCTCCCCTATCGCACCTGGTGGAACTGGGACCATTCGACAAACTGGGATCTCGATCAGATCGGCGTTCAGGAAATCGGCGTCATGAACCCCTATGCCAAACCGGGCGACGGGTTTCTGGCCGATTTTGAGCGGGTGGTCGACTTCATGAGCCGCAACCGGATTGCTGCGGTGACGATCTATGGGTTTCTGCGCGCATCGCATGGCGGCATCGAAGCCGCGCAGGCGCTCTGCCGCTACGCCAACGAACGGGGTGTGCGGATCCTTCCGGGTGTGGCAATCAATGCCTACGGGGGAGTGGTCTGGGAGATGGACCACGAATTCAATCTGGCCACCTGGCTGCGAAAACACCCGGAGCTGGCGGCCCAAATGGAACACCCGCCCGGTTTTCAGATTCAGGATCTCGATTTCGAGCTCTACTTCCCCCGGGGTGACTACTCGGTCCGGGGATGCCCGTCCCAACCGGCCAATCAGGACTGGATGGCCGAAGCCGTCGCCTGGCTGGCGGAAACCTTCGATATCGGCGGCATCAACATCGAAGCGGGAGACTACGGTGTTTGTGGTTGTCCGCTTTGCCAGGAACGGCGAGGCGAGCGCGAAGACGCCAAACGCCGCGAGGGATACGCAGAATCGTGGTCGCATGCGGACATGGCCGATTTCTACCCGCGGCTCTATGACGCGGTGCGGACGCGGCATCCAGATGCCTGGATCTACTCCGAGATCCAATGGGACAACCTCTTCGACGCCGACGCCATGGCGCCGTTGCGCGACCTGCCAGAGGGTGGGATCTACACGCATACCCTCAACCGGAGCTACTGGAACCGGGTCGAGCGTGAGCTGACGGCTGAATACGCTGCGAAACTGCCGACGAAATCCAACGTTTTCCGCTGTCAGTTCGCGTGCCAGTGGAACGGCGACCGGCGCACCGAGCGGTATCGGTTCAATGGGCGCGATTTCGAGGCCATGGCCAAGAAGGCCGACGCAGTCGGATTCGAGGGGCTGACCATTTGGGGCGAGCCTTCGCCGTACAACACCAGCACCGAACTGAGCTATTTGGCGCATGCGTGTTTCAGCTGGGATTCCACACTGACGTGGGATGAGTGGCTGACGCGCGATGTGGCGCCGTTGCTGGGGGGTCTCGCCGCTGCCGAGCGTTATCTCGTGATGCTCGAAGCCATCGATCCTCCGGCCCGCCCCGATAACGCCGCCTTGTTGCCCTTGCAACTGGAAGCGCTCGATGCCGCGCGCCAGTTCGACGATGCTGCTGCCCGGCGATGGCTCTGGCTGGCAGAACGAATCGCTCGCGCCAGGTTTCAGAACGAGAGGTCGCTGTGAGCAAGAAAAGGGTGCTGGTTACGGGCGCAGCCGGACGGATCGGGAGCGCATTCGTCGCGGAAATGGCAGATCGCTACCGCTTTCGTCTGGCAGACAAAACCGGCCGGGTGCACGAATTGCTGCCTGGCGCCGAGGCGCTCGTGCTCGATGTGGCCGACGTTGACGCCTGCGTCCATGCGGTGCAGGGCATCGATGTCGTACTGCACCTTGCGGCAGACCCATCCCCCGATGCCGACTATTACGCATCCCTGCGCCCGAACAACTTCGACGCGACATACAACATCTTCAAAGCGGCGTCCGAAGCGGGATGCGAGCGCGTCGTCTATGCAAGCAGCGTGCAGACGGTGCTCGGGTATCCAAAAGACGATGGCACAGCGATCGATGCGTATTGGTGGCCGCTGAACATGTACGCCGTCTCGAAGTGCTTTGGCGAGGCGACCGCGCGCATGTTCGCGGCGACGACCCATCTGTCGGCGATTTGCGTTCGCATCGGAGCGTATGAGCGGCCAGGACTCGACCAACCCGAATCCCGTCGCGAACTCTCGGCCTATGTCAGTCCACGCGACCTGAACCAGCTCTTCCGGCTCTGTATCGATGCCGACGGGATCGAGTTCGCGGTCGTGCATGGAGTGTCCGACAACCGGGTCAACCGATTATCCCTGTCGGAAACCCGAGATCTGCTCGGGTATGCGCCAGTGGACGATGGGTTCGCCGTCTATGGCGTTTCGCTGGACGAGTGGTAACCCCCGTCGTTCCGAGCTTGTCGAGGAATCTCTCGTTGCGCTCCAATTCGATCTCGGGCTCAGCGACTCGCCGCAAGGGACCGCGAGTCTCCTCCACTCTGCCTGCGGACTCCGGCCGGATTGACGATGTCCGTCATTCCGAGCTTGTCGAGGAATCTCTCGTTGCGCTCCAATTCGATCTCGGGCTCAGAGACTCGCCACAAGGGACCGCGAGATTCCTCCACTCTGCCTGCGGACTCCGGCCGGATTGACGGTTGCTACCTGGAGCGCTTGTTCGTGGTGAAGCAGTCGCGGCAGTAGACCGGACGTCCCGAGCGCGGTTCGAAGGGGACGATGGTGTCCTTGCCGCATTGGGCGCAGACGGCTGGATAGCCAGTGCCGCCGTTCCGGCGGCCGTTCAACCCATTGCGGGATGAATTCGTCGCGCCACCGTAGTGGCCCAGGGTCTCGGTCCAGGAGGACTCGGGTTCGGCGTTGCGGATGAGGTCCGCGTTGCGCGCCGCGCGTCTGGCTGCTCGACAATCGAGACAACGGACCGGAACGCGAAACCCTCTTTGCTGATAGAAGCGTTGTTCCTCTTCTGAGAATTCGAACGTCTTCTGGCAGTCGATGCATGTCAGCAAACGGATCTCGGTTTGAGCGGTCAACGCAATCTGGCTCCGGACGGCACGACGGATGGCGACAATTCGTCCGGAACACCATACCCCAGACCCGGGTCGACGGCGGGTTCGTTATCTCTCGAGACCGACTGCCCGGCGAAGTTCGTCGACCGTCTCGCAGATCGTATCTGGACCCGCGGCGATCAGTTCGGAATGGTCGGGAACTCCCCAGAGCACACCGATCGTCGCCACGCCCGCGCCCTTGCCGGCGATCACATCGGCGGCCGAATCACCGATCATGGCGGCTTGCGAAGGATCGTCATGCGCCAGATCGTCGAGCGCCATCACCAGCGCCATGGGATCCGGCTTCTGCCGTTCGACATCGTCGCCGGCATAGACGACATCGAACCGTTCCAACACGCCGAGCATGTCGAGCGTCATGAGCGCGGTGTTGCGGCTCTTGCCGGTGACCACCGCCATCTTGATCCCCGCCGCGTGCGCATCGGCCAAGAGGTCGTCGATGCCGTGGAACAGCTCGACCAGGTCGCGGTGCCGCCTGCCATAGGTGTCGACATAGCGCGCGATGGCAGCATCGTGGTGTTCCGGCTCGAGCACATTGCGGATGACATGGTTGTCCGGGGGGCCGAAGAGCGCGCGGATCTCCGCCGGCGAAAGCGGCTGACCCGTGATGGGAACGAATGCGTCGTTGAATGCTTCATAGATCAACGGAAGCGTATCGGCCAGCGTGCCATCGAGATCGAAGATCAGCGTCGAGTACCTGGGGTTCATCTCCGGTTCGATCCTCGCTCGACCATCCCACGCAGGCGAAGGATGTGTTCGTCATTGGCGGCCGCGACTTCCTGGAGATCAGATTCATAGTCCAGGTGCTGCTCGAACCCGGCGAACAGCGAGCGGTTCAACGCGCGTTTGGTCAACGCAAGTGAGGACGCAGGTTGCTGCAGCAAAGCGTCGCACAGGTCGCGAGTGCGCGCGACGAGTTCGTCGTCGGGCGCCACCCAATTGAGCAGGCCGAGCTCCAGAGCGCGCTTGGCATCGATACGCTCTCCGAGAAGCGCCAATTCGCTGGCAGCCCCGAATCCGGCCAATCGCGGTAGGAGCCAGGTGATTCCCGCCCCCGGTATCAGCGCGATGGCATGCGGAGCGCAAATGAACGAGGCCGACTCGGCGGCGATACGCAGATCGGAGGCCAGCGCGATCCCAAGTCCCGCTCCGGTAGCCACCCCATTGACGGCAGCGACGACCGGCTTATCCATCGACCGGATTTCAAGGAGGATCGGCCGAAACCGCTTGCGCAATTCATCACCGGCTGCCTGCGCTCCGAGCTCGGTTTCCTTCTGCTGCAGCTCATGAATATCCTGCCCGGCGCTAAACGCCGCGCCGCGACCGGTGAGCACGACGATACGCACCTGGTCGTCTTTCCGGGCGGTTTTGAGCGAAGCCAACAGCGATTCGGCCATCGCCTGGTCGAAGGCATTGCGCGCGCCGGAACGATCGAGCGTTATCGTCGCGACGGATCCCTCGACTTCATAGCGAACTGACTGGGCAAAGGAAGTCATCCGCGGGCTCTCCCGAATCTCGGTGTGCGCTTCTCCAGAAAAGCAGCCATGCCCTCTTGCGCGTCGGCAGTATCGAACAAGGCATCGAAACGCGCGCGCTCGACGTTCAACCCGGCTTCGAGCGGGAGATCGAACGCTGCCAGGATACTGGCTTTGATGGATATGGCCGCATCGATCGAATTCGCCGCGATTCGCTGGGCAAGGCGCAGTGCCTCGCTGAGCACGAGCTCATCCGGAACCACACGGTTGACCAAACCAAGATCGAGCGCGGCCCAGGCGGAGATTGGCTCTCCAAGGAGCGCCAGCTCCATTGCGCGGGCTTTGCCGACTGTGCGCGGCAGGCGTTGCGTTGCGCCGCCGCCCGGCATGAGCCCGAGCATGATCTCCGGCTGGCCGAATCTCACGGACTCTCCGGCAACGATCAGATCGCAGACCCAGACCAGCTCCGCTCCTCCCCCTAGCGCGAAGCCGTTGACTGCCGCGACGATCGGTTTGCGAATCTGCCGAAGACGCTGCCAGCATCCGAGCTGCGGCCGTGTTGCCATCTCGGCCGATGTGGCGCCAGCCATTGCCGCGATATCCGCCCCGGCTGCGAAAAAGCGGTCCCCGCCAGTCAGCACGATGACATGCACCGACTCGTCGGCATCGAGCCGTTCCAGCGCTGCAGTCAGAGCTACGAGCAACTCGGCGCTGAGCGCGTTGCGCACCTCCGGCCGATCGAGTCGCAGCAGTCCAACGCGGCCATCGCGTGCTTCCCGCAGTTCCTCCAACTCCTGCGCTCGATTCCAGATCAGTTCAGTCGTCAACGGTTCGCGTCCTGCTGGGATTCCGTAGAATTTGGGGAGATTCGCCTCTGCTACAGTATGCCCCGTTAGCGATCGGCAACGCATCTCCACGGACCGCTCCCATGCCCACCGCGGCAAGACCGAAACCCGACAGCGATTCCAACGCCACCACGGCAAACCTCATCATCGTGGCCGATCACTACGAGATCGACCCAACTCGGCCGATTGGAACCGGCGGTATGTCGGTCGTGTACGAGGCGCGCGATCTCAAGAACCGGCGCACAGTGGCGCTTCGCACATTGCGCGCCGAGCAGGCCCAGAATCCCGAAACGCGCGCCCGCTTCCGTAAGGAAGCCCGCACCATGGCATTCATCCAGCATCCGAACGTTGCGCGCGTGTATGACCTCTGGGAAGACGACGAATCTGCCTGGGTTGCCATGGAACTGGTGCCGGGCCGATCGCTCCGCGATGTGCTGGCAGAGCAGGGACCGCTCCCACTGTATGAAGTCGAGGTCATCCTCAGTCAAACCGCGAGCGCGCTCGAAACACTCCACAGCGCAGGCATGGTGCATCTCGACGTCAAGCCCGCGAATCTGATCCAGACCCCGGACGGAACGATCAAGCTGATCGATTTCGGGCTGGCGCAGTTGTCGGCGCAGCCTCAAGAGTTGCTGCACGGCATGGCCTACGGCAGCGCGGCCTATCTCTCCCCAGAGCAGGCCTCCGGCGAGGAAGTCGACACGCCGAGCGATGTCTATTCGCTTGGTTGCGTGGTGTACGAGTTGCTGACGGGCGGAACGCCCTTCGAAGATCCGTTTCGAGCGCGAAGCTCGGAAGAGATGTTGCAGGCCCATCTCAACCTGCAACCCGATCGGCCGTCGGAGGCAAACAAGTCGGCGGGGATACCCGAATGGTGCGATGAGCTCGTGCTCTGGGCGCTGATCAAGGATCCCGAGGATCGGCTGAAGAGCCCGAAGCGATTTGCCGAGCTCTTCGAGCGCGGTGTCGATGGACAGCTCTCCGGCGCGGATGTGCGCAAGCTGCGCACCGCCCGCACCCCGCGCCGCAATGCGGCGCCTCCAGAGACGGTTCCGGCGCCAGCGTATTCCAGTTCATCGGTGCCCTACGACGTTGTGGCGGCCGCCGTGCCGCCTGTTTCGTATTCGACATCAGCCCCGGCGAAGCCACGCAAGAAACCACTCATGTTGCGCGTGCTCGGTCCGCTGCGTCCGGCGCTGTGGCGGTTGATCCTCGCGCTGCTGGTCGTCAACCTCTTGTTGGCCGCGGTGCTCTATGTCCAGCGCGGCGAGATTCCTGGCCTCATTTCTGAAGAGACCGTCGAACTGGCCGCGGGCAACACTGCAACTGTTGGAGTCGACGGGCTGAACCTCCGTGTCGACGCAGGCATGATGTCCGAATCGATGGCGACGCTGGCCGCCGGGCAAGAGGTTTACCTACGCGGCGAACCGGTTATCGTCGACGGGGAGCCATGGTGGCCGGTGACCGTCGGCAATCCATCCGAAGGCCTCGACGGCTACGTTTGGGGCGCTGGACTACTTCAGGGCGACCAACTGACCATTCGTGACCGCATCGACCAGCGTATCGACAACGCAATCGACAGCATCAGGGAGAAGATCGGTGTCTGAAGGGCGCATCGCGGTCATCGGCGCGGGAACCATGGGTTCGCAGATCGCGCAGCAGGCCGCGCTCCATGGATACTCGGTATCGCTCTACGACGAACGGCCGGAGCAACTGGCACGAGCGCTCGAGAGCAATCGAGGTCATCTTCAGCGGCGGGTCGAAAAGGGCGTCCTTGCTCCGCTCGAGTTCGACGCCGCGCTCGCACGGGTCGAGCCGTTGGACAACTTGTCCGACGCCGTCGCCGGTTGTTCGCTGGTAATCGAAGCCATCGTCGAAGACCTGGGCGCCAAGCAATCGCTCTTTCAGGAGCTCGATGCCCTGACCGCGTCCGATGTCATGCTGGCCACCAACACGTCGAGCATGACGGTCACCCAGATCACCTCGATTCTTCCCGGTCGGGATCGTACCCTCGCGTTGCACTTCTTCAATCCGGTCCTGGTGATGCAGCTGGTCGAGATTGCGGCGGCGCCATTCTCGCGCGCCGGTCTGGTGCAACGGGCCGAGGAATTCGTCACGTCGATCGGCCGCGTCCCGGTGGTGCTCGACAAAGAGATCGAAGGGATGCTTGCCAACCGCATCATCGCGGCAATCCGGCGGGAAGCGTTCTGGCTCGTCGAGAACGGATATGCCACCCCGGAAGCGATCGATCAGGCGATCGAGCTGGGGTTGCGGCACCCAATGGGTCCGTTCCGTCTCGCCGATTTCAACGGTCTGGACGTGGTGTTGGCGATCCAGCAGCGACGCTTCGAGCGCACCGGAGATGAGCTCGACCGGCCCCCGGCCCGGCTGAAGGCGCTGGTGGATGAGGGCAAGCTCGGCCGCAAGACCGGGGCCGGGTTCTACGACTACGAAGCTTCCGGGGAGCGAACCAGTTGACCGATTTCTACCGCATCGAGGATCTGCTGACCGACGACGAGCGGGCGGTGCGCGACCGGGTTCGCGCATGGGCTCGCGAACGTATTGCCCCGCGCGCGGCCGAGTTCTGGGAGCGCGGGATGTTCCAGCAGGATCGCGTGCTGGAACTCGGTCCGCTCGGCATCTACGGCGGAACGATCCGAGCCTATGGGTGCCCTTCGATCAGCGCCACGGCATATGGACTGGCCAGTCAGGAACTCGCTCATGCCGATTCGTCGTTCACCACCTTTTTCGGGGTCCATTCCGGGCTGGCGATGGGTTCCATCGCGCTGTTTGGCACCGAGGAACAGAAATCCCGCTGGCTCCCACCGATGGCCCGCGGCGAAGTGATCGGCGCGTTCGCCCTGACCGAGGCCGAGCATGGCAGCGATGCGGCGCATCTGGAAACGACGGCAACGCCAGTCGATGGAGGCTACCGGATTTCGGGGAACAAGCGATGGATCGGCAACGGTGACGTTTTCGGCGTCGCCGTCCTTTGGGCGCAAACGCCAGAAGGCATCGCCCCATTCCTTTTCGAGCCGGACACTCCTGGGTTCACCCGCACACCGATGGTTGGAAAGATGGCGAAGCGGGCCGTCACCAATGTCGAGATGGCCTTCGACGGCTGCTTCGTTCCCGAAAGCGCCAGAATGCCGGTGTGTGGTTTTCGCCATGTGGCAGAGATACTGCGCATCACGCGGCATCACGTCTCCTGGACGGCGCTTGGCGAGGCAATCGCGTGCTACGAGGCCGCGCTGGACTATGCAAAGGAGCGCACGCAGTTCGGCAAGCCAATTGGCGCCTTTCAGCTCGTGCAAGCAAAGCTCGTGGAAATGGCAACCGAGATCACGAAAGCTCAGCTGCTGACGTTGCAGCTCTCTCGCTTGCTCGACGCCGGAAAGGCGACCGCCGGGATGACCGCGATGGCCAAGGCGAACAACTCGAAGATCGCCCGTGACTGCGCTCGTCTGGCGCGTGAAATCCTGGGCGGGAACGGCATTCTCCAGCAGCACCACGTCATGCGGCATATGGTGGACATCGAAGCGATCTACACCTTCGAGGGAACGTGGGATATCAACACGCTGGTAGTTGGCCGGGAATTGACGGGTTTGAGCGCGTTTGTCTAGCGGCGTCCGGCCAGCGACAGCTCGCTCAGGTGGCAGGCGTGATGACGTCCGTCGTCTTGAGAGGGTTCGCGGCATTGGCGCGCGCGAGCACGGCGGCAACCCGAGACTGTTCTGCCGGCGACAGTGTGGCGATGGCGCCATAAGGATCGGGTGAAGCAGCGGTGAGAATCGCGTTCTC